>DAITAE010000806.1:0-1814 GCA_036824445.1 Streptosporangiaceae bacterium
TAACTGAGTCCCGGGTGCTGTCGGCTAGTGATTTCATGTCCACCCTGATCCATCTCTCGCTGTCATGGACGATCGGGTTCATCGGCATGTTCTCCATGCTGAAAGGCGCAAAGAGTGAGGCCCACGCCGCTCGCGTGCGGAAAGGGCACACCGGATCGGATGAGCACCGGGCCCACGAGCTCCTCGCCGAAGCTGGCCCGCATGGGGCCCTGGTGCTGGTTCGGTGCAAGGACCACCAGACGCGGCAGATGGTTGCCGCGGCAGCGGCCGACAGCGCGGAAGGCAGCTGGGATGGCTCGCTGACAGAGTTTCTGGCCGCCCTTGACCCCGGTAGCGCTCACGATTGGGTGCGCGCTGCTGTCGGCGAGCCCTCCAGCACGAACCGCTAGGCGGATGGCATCGTGCGGCAAGAGCGAAACCTGTCGTTCCGCCCCGCCGCCGGCAGATTGCGGCGGGCGCGTTGACTGAGAGCGCGGGCCCGGGGCCAGCTGCCCGGCGTGAGGCCAGACCCTCACGCCGGATGATCGTGCGGGCTGTGCTGCGGATCGTGGGATCTGCCACCGCGCTGGTGGCCCTCTACTATGTGCTGCCCCTGAACCACTCCTCGGCCTGGGCTGCCGTCACGATACTGGTGATCGGGCTTGTGGTGTTCGCCGGGCTGGTCGCGGGCCAGGTCCGCGCGATCCTCCGGTCGCCGTTCCCGGGCCTGCGGGCCATCGAAGCCCTGACCACCAGCGTTCCGCTGTTCCTGCTGCTGTTCGCCAGCACTTATGTCGTCATGGCTACGATGTCAGCCAGCAACTTCGGCGGGCGGCTGACGCACACCGACGGGCTGTACTTCGCCGTCACAGTGTTCTCGACGGTCGGGTTCGGCGACATCACGGCCAAGACCGAGGCGGCGCGGCTCGTGGTCACCGGGCAGATGATCGCTGATCTCGTCATCCTCGGCCTCGCCGTCAAGATCATCCTGGGCGCGCTCAGCCGTCGTCGGCAGCCGGGAGACGCCGACGGCGCACAGCCCGCCCAGCAGACCCGCCGCTAACCGCCGCGTGTGATGCCACAGGCGGGGCGCAGGAGCACTGAGCCACCACCTTCTCGCAGGCGCCCGCCGCGGGCCTCGCCGCCCGGGAGGACGGCACCGCGTCGCGCGGCGCGCTCCCTTCGCGGGCACTTGACGCGCTGCGGCTGGCTGATCATCGCCTGCGCCTGTGCTTCCACGGCGTTATCCGTGATGCCCCGCTCGGGACGCCACTCGGGGCGCCCCACATGGACACGTCGTCGCCGAACACGCACGCGTCATCGCAGCCCACCCCGAACTGGATGCGGGCTGTTCCGGCTGACCAGCTCCCCGACCAGGACCGGCCCCGCGCATGGTGGGGTTGCTGCTCATGGCCGGTGTTGCGGTGGCAGCGTTCGTAACCGCCGAACTGTGCCCGGATCTCCTCGTGGCAGCGGGCAGGCTCACGCGGGCTGGGCTGCTCGCCCGGGACCTGGGTCATGGGGCGTCTCGTTGAGCTGCCTGCCCGGTGGCGGACCGCAGACGAGCGGTCATCGTCCCTTCCCGCCGTCGCCGAGGCTCTCCTGCATGAGTGCGGTGTACTCCTGGCTTGTGGTGGCCTGGCCAGCCAGGGCCGTCATCCGGTCCTCACTGTCGAGGCCGTGCTCGATCAGGACAGCGGCTGCTGTGGAGCGCGTCCAGCGCCGGCGGGCACGCATGTCATCCAGGCGCGCCAGCACGCTGGGCGTGAGGTTCACCGAGATCTTCTCGGTCCTGGTTTCCTCCATGTGCGGCACTCTACCGCAGAGTGCGGAAG
>DAITAE010000302.1:0-6136 GCA_036824445.1 Streptosporangiaceae bacterium
GCCCGCGCGGCCTGCCGCGTCCTGGAACACGCGAAGAACCCGTTCGCTCCCGCCGACCCGAGCATGATGTGCCCGCCGCCCCCGGCCTCGCCGACCGCGACCATACGGGGCACCTGGTTCGGCCACCCGGTCGACGCGACCTATAAGCAGAATGGGTGCGGCCTGTCGCGCTGGCGCCGGATGTCGCCGGTCTTCCCCTGAGCGCCGATCACGCCGCAGGTTAGATCCACCGGTACGGTGACGCGCTGCTGCCGGAGTAGGGCGCGCTGACGTTGCGGCCAGCTGCAGAGCGCGCCTAGCTGACCTCCGGTCAGCGCCGCCGGGTTGTCGCGGGTTGACACCGGATCACCCAGGGGCAAGCCTTGATCTGGACGATTGAGCCGGCACAAGGGGCGCCATGCAAGCCGATTCGTCACCGTCTTCCGGGTGAGTCCATGTTGGCTCTGTTGCGGCGCTGTGGAGCTATCCGGTTAAGCCCCGCGCGTGGGCGTGCTCTGACGGCCATGGCCGCTTGATCGCCGCCGCATAGCGGGCTGCGCAGATGCAGCCATGGCGGCCGGGGCATGAAGGGGGGGATCGTGGCCCGCGCGCTGTACCGGATCGGTCATTACTGCGCCGCGCATCCGCTGCGCGTTCTGCTGGCCTGGCTCGTGCTCGCGATCGGCGTGCAGGTCGTGGTGTCGCAGGTCGGCAGCATGACCACCAACGACCAGACCTTGCCGGGCACCCAGAGCCAGCAGGCGTCCGATCTGCTCGCCGCCAAGTTCCCGCCCCAGCAGAACGGCTCCAACCCGATCGTCTTCCACGTCAGCAAGGGCAAGATCACCGACAAGGGCAACAAGGACGCGATCGAGTCCTCCTACAAGGCGCTGCTCAAGGCGCCCGACGTCTACTCCGCCACCAACCCGTTCGGCAACTCCTCCTCGGCGCTGGTAAGCACGGACGGCCGCACCGCCTTCACCCCCGTGCTGCTGAAGATCAGCAACGGCCAGGTCACCGAGGACCTCGCCCGGCGCATCTTCGATGCCACCGCGCCGGCCCAGAAGCGGGGCATCGAGGTCGCGGCCGGGGGAACCATCGGCAGCGCCCTTTCCCCCTCGCCGACGGAGAGCAGCGAGGCGGTGGGCCTGCTCACCGCGATGGTCATCCTTGCGCTCACGTTCGGCAGCCTCATCGCGATGGGCCTGCCGATCCTGACCGCCGTCCTCGGCCTGGTCACTTCGCTTGGCATCATCGGCCTGCTCACCCACGTGTTCACGGTCCCGACGGTCGGGCCCACGCTGGCCATCATGATCGGCCTTGGAGTCGGCATCGACTACTCGCTGTTCACGGTCAACAAGTACCGCGAGAATCTGGCGCGCGGAGTGGAGCACCGCGAGTCGATCGCCCGCGCCGTCGCGACGGCGGGCAGCGCCATCGTGTTCGCCGGCAGCACCGTCATCATCGCGCTGGTGTCGCTGGTGGTCGCGGGCATCCCACTGGTCTCGACGCTGGGCTACGTCACCGCGATCGCCGTGCTCATGGCCGTGCTCGCCGCCCTCTCGCTGCTTCCGGCGGTCATCTCGCTCCTGGGGACGCACGTCTTCGGCGCCAAGCTGCCCGCCTTTCTCCGCCCCAAGAAAGGGGCGCACGGAACTGGCCTCTGGAGCCGCTGGGCGGGGGTCGTGACCCGGCACCCATGGGCCTGCGGCCTGGCCGCGGTCGCGATCTTGGTGCCCCTGATCATCCCGCTGTTCTCGCTGCGCCTCGGCCAGGAGGACATCGGCGTGACACCCAAGGGCACGACCGAGCGCCAGGCCTTCGACCTGCTGTCACAGGCGTTCGGGCCCGGCTACAACGGCCCGCTGCTCGTCGCCACGACGCTCTCGCCGCCGGCGAAGGAGAGTCAGCAGTACCAGGCTCAGTACAACCAGGCGAAGGCGCTGCAGACGGACCTGCAGAACAAGCAGAAGACGCTGACCGCAGAGTCCAACTCGCTGAAATCCCAGCAGGCGTCGCTCGAGCAGCAGCAGGCGCAGCTGGAAGCGCAAAAAGGGCAGCTGACCCAGCAGCAGGCGCAGTTGCTTGCGCAGAAGCAGCAGCTCATCCAGGCGGAGAGCCGGTTGCTGGCACAGGAGGCGGCTCTGCGGCAGCAGCAGGCCAAGCTTCTCCGGGAGCAAGCGGCCCTGAAGCAGCAGAAGGCCACGCTGGCCGCCGAGCGAGCGCACCTGCGACAGGAGCGCACCGCCCTCGCCGCGGAGATCAGGGCGAATCTGGCTGAGCGGGCTCGCCTGACCGCCAGGCTGAGGGCGATTCTCGCGGCCGAGCAGCGAATTGAGGCTTCGCTCGCGGCGAACGATTGTGCCGACCACCCGGATCAGCCGCCCTGCCCCCGGCTTCAGCAGCTGCTGACGGCGGCGAAGGCGCGGGAGGCGTCCACACGCTCGGCGCTAGCGGCCAACAAGGCCGCGCTGCAGGACCTGAAGGCGCAGGCTGTCCAGCTGGCGCACCAGGCCCAACGGCTCCGCAGCGAGGCAGCCGCGCTGACCCAGCAGGCGGCGAGGCTGGCCGCCCAGGGCGCGGCGCTGCAGCAGCAGGCGAACAAGCTGGCTGCCCAGGGCGCGGCGCTGCAGCAGCAGGCGAACGCGCTGGGCGCCGAGGGCGCTGCGCTGCAGCAGCAGGCGAACGCGCTGGCCGGCGAGGGCGCTGCGCTGCAGCAGCAGGCGAACGCGCTGCAGGCCCAGGCAAACAGCCTCAAGGCCCAGCAGCAGCAGGCCAAGAACGAGCAGAAGCAGGCGCTCGCCCTGCAGCAGCAGCTCACCGACGAGGTCACCTACGCCGGAGGCGACGCCCGCGGCACCGACCCGCGCCTGGTCAGGCTCGAGAATGCGCTCATCCCGCCGCCGGGTGTGCTCAAGGTGTCGCCCCCCAACATTAACAAGAAGGGAGACGCGGCCACCTTCAGCGTGATCCCCACGACCCGGCCCGCCGCCCCCGCTACCGCCGACCTGGTCACGCTCCTGCGCACCTCGGTCATCCCGCCCGCGACGCGCACCGCCGGCGTCACCACCACGTCCGTGGTCCGGCAGGCGCCCACCGCGGCCAGCCCAGCCGCGGCCCGGGGCCCCTCCCAGCCCGGCATCGTGGCTTACGTCGGCGGGGTCACGGCCGGCAACGTGGACCTCGCCAGCAAGATCACCTCCCGGCTGTTCCTGGTCATCGCCGTCGTGCTCGCGCTGAGCTACCTGCTGCTCATGATCGCCTTCCGGTCGCTGCTCATCCCGCTGCAGGCTGCCATCACCAACCTGCTGTGCGTGGGCGCCGCTTTCGGCGTGCTGACCGCGACCTTCCAGTGGGGCTGGGGGCTGAACCTGATCGGCTTGCCGAGCCCCTACGGCACCGTGCCCATCGCCAGTTATGTGCCGCTGATGATGTTCGCGGCGCTGTTCGGGCTGTCGATGGACTACGAGGTCTTCCTCGTCAGCCAGATCGCGCAGCACCACACCGCCGGGGAGGAGCCCAGGCAGGCCGTGCGCTCCGGGGTCGCCGCGTCGGCGAAGGTGATCGCGGCGGCGGCCACCATCATGATCGCGGTGTTCGCGAGCTTCATCCTCAACGCCGACCCCACCGTCAAGCAGTTCGGCGTCGGCCTGTCGGTCGCGGTGCTGCTCGCGGCCACCATGGTGCTGCTGCTCGCGCCGGCGTTGCTGGTGCTGTTCGGCCGCCGGACCTGGGCGCTGCCGCGATGGCTCGCCAGAGTAGTTCCGCACATCGACATCGAGGGCCAGGGCTTGCCTCAGGAACAGGACAAGGTACCCGTGCGGGTGCCAGCAGGAGCGTCACCCACGGTGACGCCGGCCGGGCACCGCCCGGCGGAGCATCCTCCCAGCCAAACCTCCCTGGATCAGCTTCTCGACGGACACCGGCCCGCGGGGCCGCACTCCGAAGGGGGCCGATGATGCGGCACGCCACCTCTTATCGCAGCAGAACGACGCTCCGCGTACTCGGCCCGGGCGCGGCGATCGCTGCCGCGCTGGCGCTGGCCGCGTGCTCATCGTCGCAGCCACAGCCCGGCAAGGCCCACGGCTTCCGGGCATTCTCGCGTTCCCCCTCCGCCCACGTGGGAGCGACCCTCGGCGTGAGCGACAGCAGCGGCACCAAGCTAGATGTCACCGTCGAGAAGGTGATCGACCCGGCCAGCGGCGCCAACCAGTACAGCAACCCGGCGTCGGGCAAGCATTTCGTCGGCGTGAAGCTGCGCGTGCGAAACAAGGCGGCAACCAGCTACCAGAACAACGCCAACAACGAAACGACGATCGTCCTGTCGAGCGGCAAGACAAGGCACGCCGACTACAACCCCATCGCCGGCTGTGGCAACTTCGACAACGGGCAGATCAAGCTTGCCAGCGGCGCGTCCAAGACCGGATGCGTGACCTTCCAGGTGCCGAACGGCCAGAAGGTCACCAAGATCCTGTACGGCAACACGGTGTTCCCCGGCAACACCGCACAATGGCGCGTTTCCTAGGCGCCGGGGCTGCTGAGGCACCGGCGCCCCGGATCGGTGTCGCGCGGGCGAGGGTCACAGTCCCCGGGCGAGCCGATAGTAGGCCTGGTTCCAGTGGAGCTCCCTGGCGAACTGGCTTCGGTCCGTGTCGGCGTCGATGAGGAGAAGCTCGGTCTCCGCGATGCGGGCGAAGTCCTCGAGGGCTTCCAGGCCGACGGCGGTGCTCAGGACGGTGTGGTGCGGAGCGCCGGCGAGCAGCCAGCTTTCGGTGGAGGTGGCCAGGTCGGGTTCGGGCTTCCAGACGGCCCGGGCTACGGGCAGCCGGGGCAGCGGCTCGTCCGGCTCGACGATCTCGATCACGTTCGCGGTCAGGCGAAGGCGGTCGCCGACATCGGAGAGGCCCACCACCAGGCCGGGGCCGGGGGCGGCGGTGAACACGAGGCGGACCGGGTCCTCGCGGTTGCCGATCGCCAACGGGTGGATCTCGCAGCTGGGGCGGCCGGCGGCGATGGTGGGGCAGATCTCGAGCATGTGCGCGCCGAGAATTTTCGGCTCGCCGGGGCCGAGATGGTAGGTGTAGTCCTCCATGAAGGAGGTCCCGCCCTTCCGGCCCTCGGACATCACCTTGAGCACACGCAGCAGGGCCGCGGTCTTCCAGTCGCCCTCGGCGCCGAATCCGTAGCCGTCGGCCATCAGGCGCTGGACGGCGAGCCCGGGCAGCTGGCGCAGGCCGCCGAGGTCTTCGAAGTTGGTCGTGAACGCGGTGAAATCGCCGTCGCGGAGGAATGAGCGCAGGCCCAGCTCCTGCCGGGCCGCGTAGCGCAGTGACTCGCGCCGCTCCCCGCCCGGGCCGAGCTCGGGGACGACGTCGTAGGCCTCGTCATACCGGGCCGCTAGCGCGTCGGCGTCCCCCTCGCGGACGGCGCCGACGGCGGCCACGAGGTCGTTGACGCCCCATGTGTTCACGGAGAAGCCGAACACGCGCTCGGCCTCGACCTTGTCTCCCTCGGTGACGGCCACGTTGCGCATGTTGTCGCCGAACCGGGCCATGCGAAGGGACTGTGCGGCACGCCAGCCGAGCGCCGCGCGCACCCATGTCTCCACCCGCCCGGCCACGACCGGGTCGCTCACGTGGCCCGCAACGATCTTGCGTGCGACGCCGAGACGGCTCTGTATGTAGCCGAACTCCCGGTCCCCGTGCGCCGCCTGGTTGAGGTTCATGAAGTCCATGTCGATCTCGGACCAGGGCAGCGAGACGTTGGCCTGGGTGTGCAGGTGCAGCAACGGCTTGCGCAGAGCCTCAAGGCCGCCGATCCACATCTTGGCGGGCGAGAACGTGTGCATCCAGGCGACGACGCCGACGCACTCGTCGGAGGAGGTCGCGTCCAGGCAGGCGCGGCGAATCGCGTCGGCCGTGGTCAGCACCGGCCGCCAGACGAGGGGAACCGAGAGCGGGGCGGCGAGTGTGTCCACGATCCGCTGGGACTGCTCCGCCACCTGGCGCAGCGTCTCCTCCCCGTAGAGGGCCTGGCTGCCGGTCAGGAACCAGACCTGGGCGTCTGCGTCCGACGATTGGGTCGGCATCGGCTCTCTCCTCGGTCAGTCGTCGCCCCGGCTGGGCGGTCACCGGGCTCGGCGGTGGCCCGCGGCTCG
>DAITAE010000807.1:0-1812 GCA_036824445.1 Streptosporangiaceae bacterium
CCCGGCGCAGGTCCTTGGGCAGGGACCTGATGAGCTCGGTCACCAGTTCCTCGCGCCGGCCCGGCACGTGCCAGCCGAGTTCGTCGGCGCTGACCTGACCCAGGGCGGCAAGCGGGATGTCCACAGCCACGCCGTCGTCCGGCTCACCGGGAGCGAACTCGTACGACAGCGGAAGCTCGCCCCACCGGCTGGGATAGTCGGCGGGCTCAACCTGGCCGGCGGCCGGGCCCGCGAGGTCGGCTGAGGTGAACGTCAGCAGATCGGGAGACTCGGCGCGCACCTTCTTCCACCAGGTGTCGAAATGCCGCGCGGACGTCACGTCCTTGGGTATCCGCTGGTCGTAGAAGGCGAATAGGGCCGCGTCGTCGGCCACGATGCCGCGCCGCCTGACCTTGTCCTCTAGTTCCTTCGCCTCTTCGAGCAGTTCCTGGTTGCGGTGGAAGAACTTGTGGTGGGTCTGCCAGTCGCCCTCGACCAGGGCACCGGAGATAAACAGGTCCCGTGCCGCCGCCGGATCGACGCGCGCGTAGTTGATCCGCCGCGCCGTCACGATCGGCAGGCCGTACAGGGTTACCTTCTCCAGCGCCATCGCCGCACCGCGCCGCGCATCCCAGTGCGGTTCGCTGTAGGTGCGTTTGACCAGGTGCTCCGCCAGCGGCTCGGCCCACTCGGGCTCGATACGCGCCGCCACCCCCGCCCACAGCCGGGACGTCTCGACCAGTTCGGCCGCCACCACCCACTGCGGTGGCTTTTTCGCCAGCGCGGAGCCGGGGAAGATCGCAAAGCGGGCACCGCGAGCGCCAGCGAACTCAGCCGGGCCGCGCCGCTTCCCGCCGGGATTGCGTTCCGCGTCCCTCATCCCGATGTGCGACAGCAGGCCGGCCAGCAGTGATATGTGCACCCGGTCGGCAACATCCGCCGGGAATCGCGCCCCGGGCTCCGCCTCGCGGCCCGATGCCCGCCGGCCCGATGTCTTCCTGGCCGATGTCTTGCGGGCGGGGTCCGCGTGACGCCTCTGCCGCCCTCCCGGCTCCGGCGAGCCGCGATCGGAGCCGGTGCCGATGCCGACGTCCCTGGCCGCCTGGCGCAGCTGACCGTGCAGATCCTGCCATTCCCGCACCCGCAGGTAGTGCAGGTACTCGCGGCGGCACATGCGGCGGAAGGCAGAGCCCGACAGCTCGCGCTGCCGCTCGTGCAGGTAGTCCCACAAGGTGAGGAAGGCGAGGAAGTCGGACCCCGGCTCGGCGAACCGCGCATGCATCGCGTCCGCGGCCTCACGGGCATCGGCGGGCCGTTCTCTCGGGTCCTGGATGGACAGCGCCGCCGCGATGATCAGCACCTCGCGGACGCATCCCTGGTGCCCGGCCTCCAGGATCATCCGGCCGAGGCGCGGGTCCACCGGCAGCCGGGCCAGCTTCCGCCCCACGCCGGTCAGCCGGGTCGCGCCCCGGCCCGGCGAGAGCGCACCCAGTTCTTCGAGCAGCCGGACGCCGTCCGCGATGTTGCGGGACTCCGGCGGATCCACGAATGGGAAGTCCGCGACCTCACCGAGGTCGAGCGCTGCCGCCTGCAGGATGACCGAGGCGAGGCTGGTGCGCAGGATCTCCGGGTCGGTGAACTCCGGTCGCGAGCCGAAGTCGTCCTCGCTGTACAGCCGGATACAGATGCCGTCGGACGTCCGCCCGCACCGGCCCTTGCGCTGATTAGCCGAGGCCTGGGAGATCGGCTCGATGGGCAGCCGCTGCACCTTGGTCCGGTGGCTGTACCGGGAGATCCGCGCGGTGCCCGGGTCGATCACGTACCTGATGCCCG
>DAITAE010000808.1:0-1812 GCA_036824445.1 Streptosporangiaceae bacterium
CGTTCACCTGGACCAAGACCGCCGAAGAGATCCTCGACTCACTGGCAAGATATATTGCCCGGATTTCCGGCGGGGAACACTAGTGGTCGCGCCCGTTAATTCGTCGGGGGTCGTCATGCGGCCAGGGGCGGGGGTGCAGCTGGATCGTGCCGGGCGAGGCGGTTCAGCAGCTGGTTGAGGTCGGTGCGGGTGAATTTCCAGTCGAATGGTGTGGCGGCCGCGTTGTAGCGGTCTTCGAAGGCGAGTATCTGGCGGGCGAGGGTGCCGAGGTCGGCAAAGTCGTCGGGGACGAGCAGCTTGCGCTGGATGACGGAGAAGTAGATCTCTATCTGGTTGAGCCAGGATGCGTGGACGGGCAGGTGCACCATCTGGGCGTTGGGCCAGGCGTCATTGAGCCGGGCAGCGGCCGCCCAGTTGCGGTGGGAGGCGCCGTTGCCGGCCACCCAGAGCACCCGCCGGGCGGATGTGTATGGCTCGGTGGCCATGTCCTGGTTCACCAGGGCGGTGAATGGCTTGATGCCGGTGGTGGGCTCGCACCGGCCGGTCACGCGGGCGTGGTGGACGTCGTAGGCGGCGAGATAGGCCAGGGTGCCGCCGCGGGCGTACTCGCTTTCTGCCCGCATCGCGCGGCCCGGTGCCGGGGGCAGGGCTGGGTGGATCCGCTGGCGGGCCTGGACGCCGGGTTTCTCATCGGCGCTGATCACATACTCGTCATCGGCCAGCGGCTGTCCGTCCCAGGTCCGCTGGTACAGGTCCAGCACGCGGGCGGCCTTGAGGGCGAAGTACGGGTCGCGGGGGAAGATCCATGACCGGTGCTGCCAGGGCTTGAGCGCATCTTCGGCCAGCCATCGGCGGATCGTGGACGCCGAGATGGCAGGGGTGATACCACGGGCGGCTGCCTCGCGGGCCAGCTCGGGACAGCTCCACCTGGCCAGCGGTGTCCCGGTAGTGATGGGCAGCTCGCAGGCCAGCGCCTTGACCTCGACGGCGACATGAGCGGCGAATTTCCGCGGCCGGCCCGGCCGCGGCGCATCGGCCATGCCGTCCAGGCCCTGCAGGCAGTACCGCCTCCGCCATTTGCGGACGGTGTCGTCGCAGACGCCCAGCCGGGCGGCGATCACGCAGTTAGGTAAGCCGTCTGCGGCCAGCAGCACGATCCGCGCCCGCATCACCAGGCGATGCGGCGCAGAGCTGCGGCGCGCTGCTGACTCCAGCACCGCGCGGTCCGCAGCGCCGGGCATCACAACATGAGGGCTCGACGGCAAGGCGGCCTCCTCACCAAGATCACCGGTGTCCGCGGCAGGATCCCAGATGCATGATCATGAGCGGTGCAGGCACGCCGATCGGGCACCATGGCTGACATGGTCAAGCCACCGGAGTCCACCAAGACCTCACTTCGCCAGCGCCTGACCGCCCACGCGCGCCAGCGCTGGCCCCAGCTCACCGACCTGACAGTGCGCTACCACGGCGCTTTCGCCTACGTCGACGGTCACCTCGCCGACGGCACCACGCTGCCCCTCTGCCGGCTGCGCTACGGCGGGTCCGCGCACACCTGGGGCTTCGCCATCTACCGGGCCAGCCACGACGACTACGAAGACAGCATCCTGCCTGCCGGCTACCCGGCCGGCACCCCTCAAGAAGCCCTCGACTGCGCCTGCGGCCTCTACCTCAACGACCCGGCCGCCTGGGTCAGCCAGCTACCCCGACGAATTAACGGGCGCGACCACTAGTTGCGCGGCTTCCGTTGCGGATGATCGCGAACGGGATTCAAGGTCCTTCTTCCATCGGTGGGCTGGACGACGCACTCATTTG
>DAITAE010000303.1:0-6128 GCA_036824445.1 Streptosporangiaceae bacterium
GGGTTCCTCGGCTGGGCGTCGGTCGGCCGGATCGTCCGCGGCCAGGTGCTGTCGATCCGGGACAAGGAGTATGTCGAGGCGGCCCGGTCGCTGGGCGCGGGGCCCTGGCGGATCATGTTCATCGACATCCTGCCGAACGTGATCGCGCCGATCATCGTCTACACCAGCCTGCTGATCCCGGTGACGATCGTGGCCGAGGCGTCGCTGTCCTTCCTCGGCGTCGGCATCCCGGCGCCGACCGCCGACTGGGGGCAGATGATCGCCGACTCGCAGACCGTGTACCAGTACGGGGCCTGGTGGTATCTGCTGTTCCCGAGCCTCGCGCTGCTGGTCACGACCCTCGCGTTCAACATCTTCGGGGACGGCGTCCGGGACGCCTTCGACCCGCGCGGCGACCAACTGTTCGTCTAGGAGTTCACGTGGCTCGTTTCCTCGTCCGCCGGATCCTCGAGGGCCTCCTCGTGATGTGGCTGGTCACGGTCGGCGTCTTCGCCATCTTCTACATCGGCCCGGGCCCGAAGGGCGTCGCCCGCGCGCTCGCCGGGAAGTCGGCGACGCCGCAGGTCGTGGCCGAAGTGTCCCACCGCCTGCTGCTCGACCAGCCCATCTGGGTGCAGTACTGGCACTTCCTGTGGCTGCTCCTGCACGGCAACCTCGGGTACTCCTTCTACCACAACCAGTCGGTCAACTCGATCCTGGCGGCGGCGTTCCCGATCACTCTTTCGCTGGTCATCGGCGCCGCCATCCTGTGGGTCATCATGGGCGTGCTCAGCGGCGTGCTGTCCGCGGTGCGGGCACGGTCGCTGGCTGACCGCGCATTCACCGGCCTGGCCCTGTTCTTCTACTCGATGCCCACCTTCGTGCTCGGCCTGCTGTTCCTGCTGTTCTTCTACTACGAGCTCACGATCCACGGCATTCATGCGTTCCCCGGATCCGGTTACGTGCCGCTCACGGTGAGCCCGTTCAACTGGGCCCGCAGCCTGATCCTGCCCTGGTTCACCCTCGCACTGGTGTCGGCCGCAACGTACACGCGGCTGACCCGGGGGTCGATGCTGGACGTGATGGGGGAGGACTACATCCGCACCGCCCGGGCTAAAGGCCTGTCCGAGCGGCGCGTGATCTTCCGGCACTCGCTGCGCGCGGCGCTGACGCCGGTCGTCACGCAGTTCGGCCTCGACGTCGGGATCCTGCTCGGCGGCGCCGTCATCACCGAGCAGGTCTTCTCCCTGCCCGGCCTCGGCTTCACCGCCGTGCAGGCGATCACGCAGCAGGACCTGCCGATCATCATCGGTGTTGTCATCGTCGCCGCGGCCGCGGTCGTGGTGGCCAACATCGTGGTCGACGCGTTCTACGCCGTGCTCGACCCGCGGGTCCGGCTGCACTGACCTGCGCGCCCGTCCCCGCATCCCCATTCACCCTTTAGAGTCGGGGACGTGACGTTGGTCCTTCTGGTACGCCACGGCCTGACCGCGGGCACGGGGAAGGTGCTCACCGGCCGGACCCCGGGCATCCCGCTGGACGACCGCGGCCGCGAGCAGGCCAGCGCCCTGGCGGCCCGGCTGGCCGCCGTGCCCCTGGACGCGATCGTCACCAGCCCACTGGAGCGGTGCCGCGAGACGGCCGACGCCATCGCCGCCGCGCGGAACGGCCATCCGCTGGCGGTCCAGGAGGACGAGCGGCTGGCCGAGGTCCGGTACGGCGACTGGACCGGGAAGCCGCTGCGGCGGCTCGCCAAGGACCCGCTGTGGCGTGTGGTGCAGGCGCATCCGAGCGCGGTCAGGTTCCCGGGTGAGGACGGCGAGTCGATGCCGGACGTCCAGCACCGGGCGGTCGGCGCGGTCCGTGAATGGAACGCCAGGCTCGGGGCAAAGGCCGCCTACGTGATCTGCTCGCACGGCGACGTGATCAAGGCCGTGATCGCCGACAGCCTGGGCATGCACCTGGACATGTCGCAGCGGCTCCAGGTCGATCCGTGCTCGCTGAGCGTGATCCGGTACACGCCGTTGCGGCCGTTCCTGCTGCGGATGAACGACACCGGCGGGGCGGTGGGCAGCCGTGCCGGTAGCGGGCCCGGTGACCGCCGGGCCACCGCCGCGGCCACCGGCGCCCCCGAGGGCGGCCCCCGGCGGGACAGTGACGCGGTTATCGGTGGCGGAGCGGGAGGATAGGTCTATGTCGGTCTACACATACGATCCGCCGGACAGGTTCGTCGCCGGGGCGGTCGGCCAGCCGGGCGAGAGGTCTTTTTACCTGCAGGCGAGCGGCGCCGGCCGGGTCACCAGCGTGGCCCTGGAAAAGTTCCAGGTCAGCCTGCTTGCCGAGCGGCTCGACGAACTGCTCGACGAGGTGCTTCGGCGCACCGGCGGCCGGGTCGCCGTGCCGGCCACGGCCCCCGCCGAACTGGCCGATGACGCACCGCTCGACCTTCCGCTGATGGAGGAGTTCCGGGTCGGCGCCATCGCGCTCGCCTGGGACGGCGAGGACGAGCGCGTGGTCATCGAGGCGCAGGAGGAGACGGAGAACCCGGTCGAGCCACTCGCCGAGGAGGTGCCCGAGAACGGTCCCGGGGTGCTGCGGGTGCGCATTACCCCGGCGGAGGCCCGTGCCTTCTCGCAGCGGGCGCTGCAGGTCGTCGCGCAGGGACGGCCCGCGTGCCCGCTGTGCGGGCTGCCGCTGGACGAGGAGGGCCACATCTGCCCGCGGCAGAACGGCCACCGGGCCGGCGATGCCTGAACCGGTTTCGGGCAAGCGCGCGCAGCGGTCGGCCCGCATCGGGCGGCCACGGCGCAGGTCCGCCGGAGTGCCGGCCGGGGATGGGGCAGCGCCGCTGGCGGACGACGCCGCGATCGAGCTCCTCACGAACGGCACCCTCGATGTCGAGGGCCGCCTGGTGGAAGCCTCCAACGCGACGCTGTACTGCAGCGTCAGCTACCAGGGCGTCCAGGCGGCGTGCGTCTACAAGCCGGTGGCGGGCGAGCGCCCGCTCTGGGACTTCCCGCCGGGAACCCTAGCGGGGCGGGAGGTGGCCGCCTACGCGGTGTCGCAGGCCGCCGGGTGGGGCATCGTGCCGCCCACCGTCATGCGCGACGGGCCGTTCGGCCCTGGCATGTGCCAGCTGTGGATCGACGCCGACGCCGGCGCCGACCTGATCGCGCTGGCCCGGAGCGTTGATCATCCCCAGCTGCGCGACATGGCCGTGTTCGACGCGGTGGTCAACAACGCCGACCGCAAGATCGGGCACCTGCTGCCACTGGGCGACGGCCGGCTGTACGGCTGCGATCACGGCGTCTGCTTTGGTGAGGAGTACAAGCTGCGGACCGTCCTGTGGCAGTGGCGCGGGCGGCGGCTGCCGGGCCGGTGCTTGCAGGCCCTGGAATACCTGCAGGAGAAGATGGCCGGGGGGGACCTGGCGGCCGAGCTGGCCGTGCTCCTGTCGCCGGCGGAGGTGCGGGTGACGCGCGACCGGATCGACCTGCTGATCGAGCACCGGGTGCATCCCTACCCGCCGGAGGACTGGCCGGCGGTGCCCTGGCCGCCGGTGTAGGTCCCGTCAGCGCCCGCCGCGGTCGCCCGGGTCGCGCCGGCGCCGCAGGTAGCGCTCGAACTCCCGGGCGATGGCGTCCCCGCTCGCCTCGGGCAGGTCGGTCGCGTCCTTGGCCTCCTCCAGGGTCCGCACGTAGTCCGCGACCTCGGTGTCCTGCTCGGCCAGCTCGTCGACCCCGCGCTCCCAGGCGCGGGCCTCCTGGGGAAGGTCCGCCAGCGGCAGCGACACGTCAAGGACGTCCTCCAGCCCGCGGATCAGCGCCAAGGTGGCCTTCGGGGACGGCGGCTGCGCGACGTAATGGGGAACCGACGCCCACAGCGAGACCGCCGGCATGCCGGCATCGGCGCACGCGTGCTGGAGTACACCGACTATGCCCGTCGGGCCCTTGTAGTCGACCGGGTCGGCGCGGAGGTCGGCGGCGAGCGCGGGATCGGAGGCCGCCGTGGCCACCGGCACCGGGCGGGTGTGCGGTGAGTCGGCGAGCAGCGCCCCGAGCAGCACCACCAGTTCGATCTCGAGCGCGGAGAAGGCGGTGACCAGCTCGGAGCAGAAGCCCCGCCAGCGCATGTTGGGCTCGATGCCCCGGAGGAGCAGCAGGTCGCGGTCCGTGGCCTCCTGCTTGGCCGCAAGCAGCCGGGTCGTCGGCCAGACCAGGCGCTCGGTCCGGCCCTCGGCCACCTCGGTGACCGGCCTGGTCACCTGGAAGTCGTAGTAGTCCTCCGGGTCGATGGCGCCGACCTCGATCGCCTGCCAGGCGAGACTCAGGTGGTTGATGACCCCGCTGGCCGCCTCGCCAGCGTCGTTCCAGCCCTCGAAGGCGGCGATGATCACCGGTGAGGTGAGCTTGCCGATGCCGTCGAGCTCGATCACCCACCACCTCCTTCGCTGCTGCCGGGCGCCAGGATCCCGCGGTTCCAGATTACGGCTCACACGTGATCACTGGGTACCCTGGCCCAGCCGCCGGGGCAGCCCCCCGCAACCACTAGTATGAGGGCCCTATGACCACGAGTGACCGCCCGCCCCGCCAGGCAGCCGGCCAACTGCGTGCCGCGCTGGCCCAGCGGGTGGTCGTGGCCGACGGGGCCATGGGCACCATGCTCCAGGCGAGCCCCGTCACCCTCGGCGACTTCGACGGCCACGAGGGCTGCAACGAGATCCTCAACGTCACCAGGCCCGACGTCGTCCGGGCCGTCCACGATGCCTACCTCGAGGCCGGGGTCGAGGCCATCACGACCAATACGTTCGGCGCAAACCTCGGCAACCTGGGTGAATACGGGCTGGAATCACGGACAGAGGAGCTGTCCGAGGCCGGGGCGAGGATCGCCCGCGCGGGCGCCGACGCCGTCGCCACCGGGCGCGACCCCCGGTGGGTGCTCGGCTCGGTCGGCCCCGGCACCAAGCTGCCGACTCTCGGCCACGTCCGCTTCGCCGACCTGCGCGACGCCTACCAGCGCAACGTGACCGGTCTGCTGCGCGGCGGGGTGGACGCGATCGTGGTGGAGACCTGCCAGGATCTGCTGCAGGCGAAGGCGGCGATCATCGGCGCCCGGCGGGCGATGGCGGCGGACTCCACTGACATCCCGCTGATCGCCCACGTGACCATCGAGACGACCGGTTCCATGCTGCTCGGGAGCGAGATCGGCGCCGCGCTCACCGCCCTGGAACCGCTCGGCATCAGCATGATCGGGCTCAACTGCGCAACCGGCCCGGGGGAGATGAGCGAGCACCTGCGCTATCTGGCGGGCCACGCGGCCGTGCCCATCTCCTGCATGCCCAACGCCGGCCTGCCGGTGCTCACCGCCGACGGTGCCCACTACCCGCTGACCCCCGGGCAGCTCGCCGACGCGCACGAGACGTTCACCGCCGAGTTCGGGCTCGCCCTGGTGGGCGGCTGCTGCGGCACCACCCCCGAGCACCTGGCCGCCCTGGTGGACCGCGTGGGGGGCAGGCCGCTCACCCCGCGGCGGCCGCGGCCCGAGCCCGGCGTCGCCTCGCTCTACCAGCATGTGCCGTTCCGCCAGGACACCTCGTTCCTCGCGATCGGCGAGCGCACCAACGCCAACGGCTCGAAGGCGTTCCGCGAGGCGCTGCTGGCCGGCCGGTTCGAGGACTGTGTCGAGATCGCCCGGCAGCAGACGCGTGACGGGGCGCACCTGCTCGACGTGTGCGTGGACTACGTGGGCCGGGATGGATGTGCGGACATGACGGAGCTGGCCGGCCGGCTCGCCACCGCCGCCACCCTGCCGCTGGTGATCGACTCCACCGAGCCCGACGTGGTCAGGGCCGGCCTGGAGATGCTGGGCGGCCGGGCGGTCGTCAACTCCGTCAACTATGAGGACGGAGACGGCCCCGGGTCCCGGATGGCCAAGATCATGCCGCTGGTCAGGGAGCACGGCGCCGCGGTGATCGCGCTGACCATCGACGAGCGCGGGCAGGCGCGCACCGCCGAGTGGAAGATCGAGGTCGCCAGCCGGCTGATCGAGGACCTCACCGGCACCTGGGGCATGGACACCTCCGACATCATCGTGGACTGCCTGACGTTCCCGATCGCCACCGGCCAGGAGGAGACCCGGCGGGACGCGCT
>DAITAE010000304.1:0-6117 GCA_036824445.1 Streptosporangiaceae bacterium
AGCGTCGTGGCGAACGCCGCCTCGGCAGCGTCGGCCGGCTCATCGCCGGTCAGGTGGGCTGCGCCGAGCACAGCCTCGCGCAAGGGCCAGTAGGTGGCGCCTTGGCCGTACGACAGGCAGCGCCCCATCAGCACCGTCGCATCTCTGACCGTCGCGACGAACTCTTCGGCCAGCCGGCTCTTCCCCATGCCGGCGGTGCCGAGGATGGTGACGAGCAGGCAGGTGCGTTCGCCCCTCACCCGCCGAAACGCGTCACCGAGCAGCCGCAGCTGCAAGTCGCGACCGACAAATAGGTTCGTGGCCCGGCTCCGCGGGGCTCTCGCTGATCCTGTGACGTCGAGCAGCCGCCAAGCGGCGCTCGGCGCAGCCTTGCCTTTCAGCTTCAAGGGTTCGACCGGCTCGGCATCCACCTCGTCGCGGACCAGCCGGTAGGTGCTATCGCCGATCAGCACCTCACCAGGGCCGGCCACCTGCTCCAGGCGCGCAGCGACATTGACCGCATCGCCAGTCGCCGACGAGCCGCCGGCGCGGCTCCGCCCCACAATGACCTCGCCGGTGTTGACGCCGACGCGAACCTCCAGCGTGATGGCAAGGTCGTTCTGCAACTCGCCATTCAGGCTTGTCAACGACGCGCGCATGTCGGCAGCCGCACGCACCGCGCGAAGCGCGTCGTCCTCGCGGACCCGCGGTACCCCAAACAGGGCGACCACGGCATCACCGATGAACTTTTCGACGGTCCCCTCATGGCGCTCGATGACCGCCCGCATCGTTTCGAAGTAACGACTGGTGACGGACCGCAGCGCCTCAGCATCGAGGGATTCCCCGAGCACGGTCGAGCCGACCAAGTCAGCGAAGATGATCGACACACTCCGGCGCAGCTCCGGCACCACATCCGGCTCGGCGTCCAGTGGCTGCCCGCAGGCCAGGCAAAACCGGGCGCGTGCAGGATTTTCCTCACCACACGCCCCGCACCCCCGCATGAGACAACGATAAGGCGCCGACCGGCGCACGTGTTGCTTGACGGTGTCGGCAGGTTGACAGCGAAGGTGTCGGCGGGGTGACCGACAGGCACCTCGTGGTCGAGCACGCTGGCGGTAGCTGGTCGTTTCGAAGACCCGCGAACCGCAGGGAGATCGTCATGAACCCGATCCGCACCATCCGCCGCCTGGCAGTCCTGCTGGCCGGGCTTGCCGCCGCCGTGCTGGCGTCCATCATCACCGCATCCGCCGCGTTCGCCTGGCCAGACCCGCCCGGCGGACCCGCGGGTCTGTACCATTTCCGGCCCACAACCCCTGTTATGAGCCGTACGGTCACCCACACCGTCGTCACCGGCGGCACGCCCGGCTGGCTGATCACCCTGATCGCGGTCGGCGCCGCGGTCCTGGCCGCCGTCATTGCCGTGCTCATCCACCGGGCATGGACAGCGCGGCGCCATGTGACCGCAAGCGCTGCCTGACGGTCGGCGCCCTGATGTCGGTGAACCGGAACGTCACCGGGCCACGCGGCAACGGACCCACTGGGGTCATTGTTCACGCCGCGGGCAGCCAGAACTCGAGTTGGATGTTGTCGGGATCCCGGAACACGATCACCCACCCGATTGGTGTCTCTGCGATTGGTGTGAACGTGATGCCACGTGAGGAGAGCTCCTTTTGCCATTGCTCGAGTTCCGCTCGTGTAGTCACGCCGAAGGCAAAGTGGTCGAGACCGGTCCGATACTCGTTGAAGCCATCCGCGTGGTGGGAGGGGTATTGCCTGACTCCGAGGACCCAGCCCGAGTCCGGATGGGCCAGCACCCGGAACTTGACGTCCTCACTGTCACCCTTAAGTGCAACCTGCATGTTGAGCAGACTGCAGTACCACTCCGCGCTCCGGTCTGCGTCGCTCACTGTCAAGGCAATGTGATGGCCACCGGTAATCGAAGGCATCGCCGCCCCCCCATCTGCATTTCGCCTGCGCCATGACGGTTTCCCTCAGTGGTATCCCGGAAAGCGCAAAGAGCAGCCCACGGGCGCACCCTAAATAGGTAATACGCCATGGACCTGGACCGGGGCTCATTGCGTAGCTTGCGGTGGCATGGGCCGGATATGGCCATAAGCCGCTCGCCGGGATGGAGATCGCGAGATATTCTGGTCGGATCTCGTGGGGCCGTGCCTACGGGTTCTTGCGGCATTGAATGCACGGGGCTGAAGGGACGATGCCCCGTGCGAGCGCACCGGCGAGCGCGGGACCAGCACGTCTCCGGTGCCAGCCGGCTGGGGGTGGTCGCCATGTGGTGCCCTCGGTGCAAGCACGAGAATCCGGACGGCGCGCGTTTCTGTTTGCATTGTGGCGCGCAGCTGGCGGCTTCGTGTGCCGGCTGCGGCGCGGTGCAGCCGCCAGGTGCCAGATTCTGCCCGGAATGTGGCCGAGCGGCGGTTACGGTACCGAACCCGGCCAGCTACACCCCCTGGCACATCAGCGAGCAGATCCTGGCCGTGCGGGGTGCGATCGAAGGTGAGCGCAAGCAGGTCAGCGTGCTGTTTTGCGACATCGTGGCCTCCAGCGCGCTGGCGGCGCAGCTGGGGCCGGAGGAGTTCCACCTGGTGATCGATCGCTTTTTCCGGGCCGCGCTGGCCGAGGTGCACCGCTATGAGGGCACGGTCAACCAGTTCCTCGGCGACGGGTTCATGGCGCTGTTCGGGGCGCCGATCGCGCATGAGGATCACGCCCGGCGGGCGGTGCTGACCGCGCTGGGCATCGCCGCGCGGGCGGAGGTGAAGGTCAGGATCGGGATCAACAGCGGCCTGGTCGTGGTGGGGACGATCGGTGATGACCTTCGGGTCGATTACACGGCGTTCGGTGACACCACGGTGCTGGCTGCCCGGCTGCAGGCCGCGGCGGCGCCGGGCGAGGTGCTGGTGAGCCAGCGGACCGCGGGGCTGGTCCGTGGCTACTTCGAGCTGGATGAGGCCGCTCCCGTCCGGGTGAAGGAGCGCACGGTCCGCCCGGTGCGGGTGATGGGCCTGGGCGCCCGCACCGCTCGGATCACTGCTGGTGACGTGCTGAGCCCGTTCACCGGCCGCGACCATGAACTGGCGGAGCTGCGGCGGGCGCTGGAGATCGCGGCTGGGGGCGAGGGCCAGGTGGTCGGGCTGGCCGGGGACCCCGGTCTGGGCAAGTCCCGGCTTGCGCTGGAATTCCGTCGGCTGGCGGAGCCTGATACAACCGTGCTCGAGGGCCGCTGTCTGTCTTACGGGGCCAGCATCGCCTACCTGCCGCTATTCGAGCTAGTGCGCAACGGCTGCGGGATCACGGTCGCCGAGTCGCCCAGCCTGACGGGGACCAAGATCGAGCTGGAGATCAAGTCGCTCGAACTCGATGTCTCGCTGGCACACTATCTGCAGCACGCGTTCGGCCTGCCGACCGGCGATGCGGGGCTGGCAGCGGTCGACCCGCAGGCCCTGCGGGCGCGCACCTTTGACGCGTTGCGTCAACTGCTGGTGGCGGAGGCTGGGCGGCGGCCGCTGGTGGTCCTCATTGAGGACCTGCACTGGATCGACCAGACCTCCGAGGACTTCCTAATGGAGTTCACCGGTGAGCTGCCTACCGTGCCGATCCTCCTGCTGGCCACCTACCGCCCCGGTTACTCGCCGCCCTGGACCGGCAGGTCGTTCAGCACCCAGCTGGCGCTGCGCCCGCTGTCGGCGACGGCCAGCGAAGAGATCGTAGCCTCGATCTTGGCGGATGCGGGTGAGGCGGCCGCGATCGCCGAGCGCGGGGAAGGCAATCCATTTTTCCTCGAGGAACTGGCCCGGGCGAGCAGGGACCAAGCCACTGGCGAAGTCGGCATGAGCGTGCCGGAGACGGTCCAGCAGGTGCTGGCGGCGCGGATCGATCAGCTTACCGCCGACCAGAAGGCGGCTCTTCAGGTGGCCGCCGTGCTCGGCCGGGAATTCTCGCTCGAACTGGCGGGGGAGGTCTGGGACAGGGATGTATCGCTTGAGGCGCGGCTGCAGGAGCTGAAAGGGGTGGAATTCCTCTGGGAGCGGCATGGTGCGCTCGAGCGGATCTTCGTCTTCAAGCATGCGCTGACTCGCGAGGTGGCCTATGACGGCATGCTGGAAGCGCGCCGCCGCCAACTGCACGGGCGTGCGGGTGATGCCCTGGAGCATTCCGAGGCCAGCCAGCGCTTCGAGCATTGCGAACTACTCGCCTACCACCACTCCCGTGGCACCGACCCCGCCCGGGCGATTCCCTACCTCGCCGTGGCCGGGAACCGGGCCAGGGACAGGTATGCCAACGAGGAGGCCATCGCAGCATACCGCCAGGCGATCGGCCTGATCGAGCAGCTAGCTGGCGACCGTCGGCCGGACGTCTACGGCGCCATCTGCGAAAACCTGGGTGTTGTCCTGGTGCGGCTGAGCCGTTACGACGAAGCCATCGACGCCTACCGGAAAGGCCTCACTGTGGCGGGCGACGGCTTCCAGCGGGCTCGCCTGCACGTCCTCTGCAGTGAGGCAGAAGAGGCGGCCCATCGCTATCAGGAGGCACTCACTCAGTGCGATCTGGCCGAGCAGGCGCTCGGGCCGGCCGCCGATACGCCCGATGCTCAGTGGCTGTCGTCCTGGCTCGCCGTACAGCATGGACGCATGGGGGTGCTGTACTGGCTCGACGATACGGAGGGATACGGCAAGCTGATCGAGCGGGTCCGCCCCGTCGTCGAGGCGCACGGATCTGACGAGCAGCGCATGAGCTTCCTCCTCAGCTTGCTCGGATGGTCTCTTCGCCGACACCGGTACATCCCGTCTGACGAGACCCTCGAGTTTGCCCGGGCCGCTTACGCGATAGCGGAGGCCGACCCGTCGTCTTCACGATGGACCGTGTTCAATTTCGCGTTCACCTTGCTCTGGCACGGGGACCTGGATGAAGCGACCGTGATGCTGCAGGAAAGCCTCCGGGCGGCCGAGCAGTGTGGCGATGCCGCCCTCAGGTCGCGATCCCTGACCTACCTCATGGTTGCCGGTCGAAAGCGGAGCGACGTTGACGCGGTACGCAAGGCCATTGGCCCGGTGATTGAACGGGCACGCGAGGCGTCGCTTCCCGAGTACGAGGCCACGGCCATCGCCAACCGCGCCTGGGTGGCGTGGCGATGCGGAGAGGAAGAGAAGGCAGCGACGGATGCCCATGCCGCACTCGCCATGTGGGAGAAGCTTCCCGTCCGCTACTTCTACGACTGGATGGCGCTTTGGCCTCTGGTGGCCATGGACATGGCCTCTGGGCGCGTCGAGGAAGCCGTTGCACATGCGCGCGCGATGCTCCGTCCCCCCCAGCAACTGCTCCAAGAACCAGCCCGGACCTTGGTCGACAGCGCGGTAAATGCCTGGGACGCAGGCCAGGCCGCCGAAGCCGAAGGCCTGCTCCGCCGCGCGGTACGCACGGCGGGCGACCTTGGGTACCTGTGAAGGTACCCGCCATGAGGGAGTCGGCAATGACGACTGACCTGACAGGCATCTTGCGCCGGACCGCCCTGCTCCGTTCGGTGCCGGACGAAGACCTTAAGGCGGTTATCGCAGCATCTCGCCTGCGGGCCGTCCGCCGGGGTCAGGTCGTGTTCCTCACCGGTGACCCTGGCGACACGCTGGTGGTGGTCATCTCAGGCCGTGTCAAGGTGGTGGTTCGCTCCGCGGACGGCGGCGAGCTGACCCTGGCGATCATCCAGGCGGGCGGCGTATTCGGTGAGCTCAGTATCGCCGACGGTGGCCCCAGGTCCGCGGACGCCGAGACCCTGGAGGCATCCGAGTTGCTCTTCGTCCCGCGCGAAACCATCCACGACATCTGCGCGCGCCTACCTTCCGCGGCGCAGGCGCTGACGAGTTCGGTCGCGGCCAGCCTCCGGCGGCTCACCGAGGCGGCGTCCGATCTGGTCTTCTTGGACCTGCCCCGCCGAATTGCGAAGATCTTGCTTAGCCAGGCCCGCGATGACGACGGCATCATCCGGCTGAGTTTGAGCCAGCAGGAGCTCGCGCATCAGGTCGGAGGCACCCGGCAAAGCGTGAACGCCGCGTTGCGTGGTTTCGAACGACGAGGCTGGATAGAAGCGCATGACCGGGCCGTGACGGTGACGCAGGCGGCGGCGCT
>DAITAE010000305.1:0-6099 GCA_036824445.1 Streptosporangiaceae bacterium
TCGTACACGCTGCGCTCCATGCCCCGACGCTCGCAGCGGCGCGCCCGTTCGGTCAAGCGGCCCGCGTCATCCGGTCACGTGCCCCGGCCGGTACGGCGGCGCGGCGGGAGACAGTGGCGAGCGCAATTGCTCCACCACTGGACTGCTATTCTGATGGAGATGATTATTCACTTTATTTGCCGGGGCAACTCATTTAGGAGCATCATCGCCGAAGCCTATCTCAACTCACTCGAGTTTGGGTACCTCAAGGCTGTGTCGAGCGGGACCTCGGCGGCAGCGGATAGGGCAAGGAACCTGGCGGCCTACACCGCGACACTAGAGATTCTTGCGAAGAATGGCATTCGAGAGTTTGCCAAAGCCGGTTATGGAGACCAGCTTACCCATTCCCGCCTGGCAGGAGCCGACGTTGTCGTCTGTATGAATCAGAGGGTTCGCGACGAATGTCAGCGCCTCGTCACCCTTCCTGCCAGCACGCGTACATGGTCGGTGGCTGATATAGGCGAGCCGGGCAGGATCGCTCATACTGGGCCTGGGAAAACCTTGTGCCGGGAAGAGGCTTACCACGAGATAGTTGCAGGTGTCAGCCAGCTGATCTCAGAGATTTCCTAGAGGACGTCGGCTCACTTCGTCACGGACCAGAATCATCTACCTGGTCCGCCCTCGGGCTCGCCTGGCGGACCTCACCTATGGCCATAGCTGACATGTGAACACCTGCCTCATGGCGCAGCCGACCCTTGGGACGGCAGCGGTTGCGGCCCTGGGGTTCACGGCACCGCCGGCACGGCGGATCGTCGGCGCGTGACGTTACCGTCGTCTCATGGCTGACTTCATTCGTGCCGATCTCCGTGGCTCCCGGTTCGAGCGCGTCGACCTCAGCGGCGCGCAGCTCCGCGCCGTCGACCTGAGCGGCGCGCGGTTCCGCGGTGTCGACCTGAGCGGGGTCGTGATGCGGGGCGTCGAGCTGGTCGGCGTCGATATCCATGGCGAGATCGAGAGCGTGACGATCAATGGCGTCGACATCGTGCCCCTGGTCAACGCCGAGCTCGACGCGCGGTATCCGGGCCGGGCCAAGATGCGCCCGGCGGACCCGGCCGGCTTCCGCGAAGCGTGGGACATCCTCGAGCGGCTCTGGGGCGAGACCGTCGAACGGGCCCGCCGCCTGCCACCTGAGCTGCTGCACGAGTCGGTCGACGGCGAGTGGTCGTTGATCGAGACGCTGCGCCACCTGGTGTTCGCCACCGACGCCTGGATCAGGCGGGCGATCCTCGGCGATCCGTCGCCCTGGGACCCCCTGGACCTGCCGTGGGACGAGATGCCTGACACGCCGGGGGTACCGCGCGACCGCGACGCGCGACCCTCGCTCGACGCGGTGCTCGAGCTGCGCCGCGACCGGATGTCCACCGTGCGCGAGGTCATCGACGGCCTGACCGACGCGTCGCTGGACGGCCACACCGAGCCGGTCGAAGGGCCCGGCTGGCCGCGGCCCCGCAGCTATCCGGTGCGTGAGTGCCTGCTGGTCATCCTCAGTGAAGAGTGGGAGCACCGGCTGTACGCCGAGCGGGACCTGTATGTCCTGGAAGCGCGCCGTGCGCAGGGGGATGCCGGGCCCAGTTAGCTGCGGGCTGACGCGGTGTGCCAGGCTCCGGCCAGGTTGGCCGGCCACGCGCACGACGGTAACGAGTCGTTCCCGCTCGCGCTCCCGCCGGCACCGAGCGACTGATATGCCTTGTCGAGGACCGCCGCGGAGTGCTGGAGCATCCGTTCCTCTTCTTCGGACATGCTCAGCATGAGCTGCCGGGCGATGCCACCGCGTCCGACGATGCAGGGCAGGCTGAGCGCCACCGGCCCGATTCCGTACTCTTGGCCGGCCAGCACGGAAACCATGAAGATCCGTTTTTCGTCGCGGACGACGGCGCGCACGATCCGGGCTACCGCCGCCGCCACGCCGTAGCTGGTGAATCCCTTGCGCTCGTGGATGCTCATCCCCCGGCGGCGGACCGCCGCCGCCAGATCGTGCTGGATCTGTGGCAGCGAGGTGCCGTCGGGAAGGCCGTATTGCTCGAGCCTGATCGCTCCCACGGTCGCGCTCGACCAGACCGGAAACGAGCTGTCCCCGTGCTCGCCGATGACGTAGGCGTGCACGGAGTCTTCGTCCACGTCGAGAAGCTTGCCGAGCTGATGCCGCAGACGCGCCCCGTCCAGGACCGTCCCGCAGCCGAAGATCAGGTGAGGTGGCCGGGTGGAAGCCTCGATCGCGATCCGGGTCAGCACGTCCACCGGGTTGCTCACCAAGATCACGACCGCCGCTGGGCAGACCCGGTCGAGTTGGCGCACGACACCGCCGATGATGCCCGCATTGACCCTGGCCAGGTCCAGCCGGGTCTGACCGACCGCAAGCGTCGGCCCCACCGTGACCACCACCACGTCAGAGCCATCCAGATCGGAATACTCGGCGGTGGGAACGACCACCATCTCCGACAGCAGCGGGACCGCGTCGCCGATATCCCAGGCCTGTCCCTCCGCCCGGGCCAGATCACGATCGTAAAGGACGACCAGATCACACACGCGAAGCAGCACCAGCGCGTTCGCTACGGCCGAGCCGACACGCCCGGCCCCAAGAACCGACACCTTCGAACGAGCTTGACTCATGCGAGCAGACCACCCCCGCCCGGACTCACCACCCGAACCTAGACGCCCCCGCAGCACAGGTCGACCCGTGCCCGTCCCGGCCCGCCGTCACCGCCTGTCGCTACGGTGTGATCTCGATCCAGGACCGGATCATCTCTGGGGTCGCCATGTCAAGCAGCGCGGGGTGATCCGCGCGGATGTGGTCGCGGACCAGCGCCACGACCCGGTCCTCGTCGTCGTCACGGATGACGTACCCGCACTCGCAGGTCACCTGGTTGGCCATCGACCACCCCTTCTGCCGGCGATTGTCGGGCTCGGCCCTTGTCACTATCTTGGCCGGTAAGTTGTCGAAACGAACGCTGCGGGCATGGTACGGATTCAGCTGTGCGGGCGGTTCGCCGTCGTGATTGACGGGCAGGCGACCGAGTCGCGGCTTCCTGGCCGGCAGGGCCGGCTGCTCGTCGCTTACCTGGCCGCACACCGGGCGCAGCCGGTCGAGCGGACCGCCCTGCTGGACGCCCTGTGGCCGGAAGGCGGCACCGGAGCGGCTGGAACGCTGACGGTGCTGCTGTCGAAGGTGCGCTCGCTCCTCGTGCCCGCTGAGATTCGGGGCCGGCGCACCCTGCAGCTGGCACTGCCCGCGAACTCGGTGGTGGACCTCGACATGGCCACAACTTCCCTGCATTCGGCCGAGTCCGCAGTGGCGTTGCGGGACTGGCGCCGCGCCTGGCCGACCGCGCTCGCCGCCCAATATGCCGCGCGCCGGCGGTTCCTGGCGGAGTTCGAGGCGCCCTGGATCGACGAGTGGCGTCGGCAGCTGGACGTGATCTACGAACGAGCGCTCGCCTGCTACGCCGAGGCATGTCTGGGCATCGGGGGGACGGAACTGCCGGCCGCCGAACGTGCTGCGCGCCGCCTTGTGGCACATGCTCCACTGGCCGAGACGGGGCACCGGTTGCTGATGCGGGCCCTCGCGGCGCGTGGTGACGCTGCGGACGCGCTCGCCGTCTACGGCCAGCTCCGCCAGCAGCTGCGTGAGGAACTGGGGGTCTCGCCGTGCCCGGCAACGCAGGCGCTGCACACCAGGCTGCTGCGCGGGCAACCGCTTGACGAACCAGCCAGGCCCGTCACCAACGCCGGGTGACCGTCGCACCTTCCGCTCCGCACGCTTTGTCAGCGCGTAGGCGCGGCGCACTGCGGCGAGATCCCTTGCATCGCTCCCCAGGCTGCCGAAGCCGCCTACGCGCCGGCCGGCTGCGGCATCAGGCCCAACTGCGTGAGCAGCGAGACCTGGTCGTAGTAGAGGTCGCCGCCGACGACCCGCCCGCCCGAGTCGAAGTGCCACATCTCGCACAGCGGCAACGCAAACTCCTTGCCCGTGGCGGGGAACGGTCCGAGCGGCCCGTCGTGCGTGCCGATAACAGTGAACGTGCACACCACCGTCTGGCCAGCGTCGATGTAGCGGGGGCCGGTGATCCGGATGTCCGAAGACGACGCGACCCACCCTGGCAGGAAGTCGTCCTTGAATTCCTGGGGCGTCCTGAACGTCCGGCCCTGCGGGTGATCGGTCCAGGCGATGCTGTCTGCGTAATGCCTGGTCATGGCCTCGAAGTCCCTCTGGTTGAAGGCCTCGTGACCGGCGCGGTAGGTTTCGACGTTCCTGGATGCCATGGCTCCTCCTGCCCTTCCTCGTCGCGAGTTCGTTGCCTCCGGCGCCAGGGGTGGTGGTCACCTGGCGGCCAATCGGCTGCCCCTCTGCCGACGATTGTTGGGCCCAGGCCTTGTCACGACGTTGGCGAGCAGGTTGTCGAAACGTTGCAACGAGCGCTGCGGGGCATGATGTCGACTCAGCTCGTGCTAGGCCATGACGCGCAGCCCGCGCCAGGCAAGCTCCTCGCTGAAGTCGAAGTACCTGGTGCGCTCGACGGCCAGGCCGCCGGTTCCCGTAAGTGGGCCGCGAACCAGGCCCCGGTGCAGCCGGATGCAACGGTAGTGATGCGGCGCCAGCGCGACCGCGCGGGCATGAACCACATCACCATGCCAGCCCGGCGGCACTCCGTGCGCGCCGAACAGCACCAGGTTGCCGTGCACGCCGCGCTCCAGCTCGGCATCGTAATAGGCCAGCAGCCCGGCCGCGGCGTAGCGCCCCAAGCGCCCGACTATGTCGGCCTCGAGCTGGTAGATCGGCCCGTGGTCCACCCCGGGGCGCAGGTCACCGAAGAACCCCACCGCCGTGACCTGGCCCGCCTCCAGCAGGGCGCAGGGGCGTGGCACCACCAGCCAGTGCCGCAAGCCCGCCGCCGGGTACTCCAGCACCTCCACCGGGCCCGGCCCGCCGGACCAGGACCGCGCCTGGCCCCGTAGCCGCGTCAGCATCCGGTCCATGACGGCGACGTCCGCCAGCGTCCGCTCGGGGTCGGTGAACGCCCGGCCCGGCAATCGCTGCCGGGCCCCCAGCGCCTGGTATCCCTGCACACTTTGATGCTAGGGCGTGCGCTGGTCCGCGCCTGGTGCGCAAGAGCTCCGTTAAGGGCGGTAATTCAGTCGCCCACGTGGCGGGGCTACCAGCATCGGGATGCCCGGGGAGCATGCTGGCGCTGCTGTGCCGCCCGCCTGGATGAACCTAAGCTGCGAAGCCATGGCTGACTGGATCTTTCAGGGCAACCCCCGGCACCATAACCTGGACGCCTTGGTCGCAGCGTCCCGGGAGCAATGGTGGGGCACACCGCGGTACCGGGACCGGATGGCGGTCGGTGACCGGGTCTGGCTGCAGGTCGTGGGGCGGAACGACCCTGGCATCTACTACGTCGCAGCGATCGTGTCGGAGACGTACGAGCACCCCGTTCAGCCATCTGACCTCATGCACTTCCGGTGGCGGACCGACATCCGGTTCGACTACCGCATCCGCCCGCCGCTGCTCAGGTCAGAGCTGCTCGAGGACGTCCGACTCGGATCGTTCCGCCCGTTCCGCGGCTTCCAGGGCTCGAACGTGCCCGTGCCACCGGACGTCGCGGCGGCCCTGGCCGTGCGAGCCGAACCACGCCTCGAGCCCTTGCCACCCGAGAACCGGTGAGGCCCCCGTGACCGGCCGATTCCGCATTCAGCGGGCGCGTCTGGTTGCTGCGGACCGGGGGCTGCCTGGCCTAATGGACCTGTTCGGGCTCGCTGGCGGGCGCTGGCCTGCTGGCAAGAGGGTGGCGAGAGATCGGGCCATCCAGCGCTCGTAGCGGTCGGCGGGCCAGCCTCGCTCGACGGTGAGGATCCTGTGCACGTCTGGGGACAGCAGGGCGTAGACCATGTCGGCGGCTTCGGAGGTGTCGAGGCCGGGGTCGAGTGCGCCTCTGGCTTTCAGGGCGGTCACGATCCTGGACTGGCCGGTGTGACGCTGCCGACGGATCTCGGCCAGCAGCCCGGCCGCGTCGGAGTCGACCTGGGCGGCCGTGGTCAGTGCGTGGAGGATAGCTGAGGACC
>DAITAE010000306.1:0-6099 GCA_036824445.1 Streptosporangiaceae bacterium
AGGTAGCGGGTGACCTCGCCGGTGCCCATCGAGTGCCCGGCCAGCACGGCGCCATACAGGTCCAGATGTTCCAGCAGGGTATCGAGGTCGGCGGCGAAGGTGTCGTAGTCGTAGCCGACGACCGGCTGGCTGGACTTGCCGAACCCGCGCCGGTCGTAGGTGATGACCCGGTAGCCGGCCTCCAGCAGCACCGGAACCTGCTTGTCCCAGGCACGGCCACTGAGCGGGTAGCCGTGGATCAGCACGACGGGCTGGCCGGCGCCATGATCCTCGTAGTAGATCTCGATGTCGGCGCTGTTCTCAGTTCCGACTTTGACAATTGGCATTGAAGCTCTCCGTTCAGTGATCGGTCTGTTGCATTGCGGTTCCGGCGACCGTGACTGTCTTCGGTTGCCTGCTGGCTTGTGTTGCCTGCATGTCGCTTTCTTTCAGACGGAAGACTCAATAGGTCTTCGTATTGCTGATGCCACCAAGGGTGGTCTCCGTGCCTGCCCGTCGCGCCCGGTAAGGTCCCTGGTGCAGACCCCCGGGGTGTCCGATCCCGGGGGTCACGGGTCCACGGCGCCGAGGTTGCCAACGTGGGGCGCGGTTCCTAGGCTCGGTGATGAGGCTCGGTTGGTGGCAATGTCGGCTCCTGTTTCAGCGCGGCGGCTGCTTAGCCGACGCAGCGAGTGCGCAGCGCTGGATCAGCTGGTGGCGAGTGTGCGCGCGGGTTCGAGCCGGGCGCTGGTGCTGCGCGGGGAGGCCGGGGTCGGCAAGACCGCGTTGCTGGAGTATCTGGTGCAGCATGCGTCCGGGTGCGGCATTGCCCGGGCGGTCGGCGTCGAGTCGGAGATGGAGCTCGCGTACGCGGGGTTGCAGCAGCTGTGCGCACCGTACCTGGATCGCCTGGAGCGTCTTCCCGGCCCGCAGCGCGGTGCACTTGGCACCGCGTTCGGTTTGCGCGACGGCGACGCGCCGGATCGGTTCCTCGTCGGCCTGGCGGTGCTGAGTCTGCTGTCGGACATTGCGGAAAAGCGACCGCTCCTCTGCATCGTGGACGACGCGCAGTGGCTCGACGCGGCTTCCGCGCAGGCGCTGGCCTTCGTCGCGCGCCGTCTCGGTGCGGAGTCGGTCGGGCTGATCTTCGCTGTGCGCGAGCCGAGCGGCGAGCGGCATCTTGAGGGCCTGCCGGAGCTCGCCGTGGGCGGGCTCGACGACAGTGATGCGCAGGAGCTGCTTGGGACAGTGCTCGCCGGTCCGCTCGATAAGCGGGTGCGTGATCGGATCGTGGCCGAGACGCGCGGCAACCCGCTGGCGCTGCTTGAGCTGCCACGTGGCCGGACGCCCGCCGAGCTCGCGGGCGGGTTCGGGCTGTCCGGCGGCCCGGCGGTGCCGCGGCGGATCGAGCACAGCTTCCGGGAGCGGCTGGCGCCGCTCCCGCCGTCGACGCGGCTCTTGCTTCTCATCGCGGCGGCTGAGCCGGCTGGGGATCCGGTGCTGGTGTGGCGGGCGGCCGCCGGGCTCGGCATCGGGCCGGACGCGGCCGCGCCGGCGGCCGCCGTGGGACTGGTAGTTTTCGGCGCGCAAGTGCGCTTCAGTCATCCGCTCGTGCGTTCGGCGGTCTACCGCGCTGGCGCGCCGGAGGAGCGCCGGCGCGTGCACCGCGCGCTCGCCGAGGCCACCGATGCCGACGTCGATCCGGATCGCCGCGCCTGGCACCGCGCTCAGGCGGCAGCGGGGCTCGACGAGGACGTCGCCGCCGAGCTGGAGCGCTCGGCTGGGCGAGCGCGGGCGCGCGGCGGCCTGGCGGCGGGGGCGGCATTTCACGAGCGCGCCGTCGAGCTGACGCCCGATCTGAAGCGCCGGGCGCAGCGTGCGCTCCTCGCCGCCCAGGGCAAGCACCAAGCTGGCGCGCCCGATGCGGCGCTCCGGCTGCTGGCGATGGCGCAGGCGGGGCCGCTGGACGAGCACGAGCGAGCCCGGGCGCAGCTGTTGCACGCGCAGATCACGTTCGCGATGACGCGCGGCCGCGACGCTCCCCCCCTGCTGCTCGAGGCGGCCAGGCGGCTCGAGCCACTGGATCCGAGGCTCGCCCGCGAGACCTACCTCGACGCGTTCGCGGCAGCGCTCTCCGCCGACCGTCTCGTGCGCGGGGGCGATGCGCGCGAGGTCGCCGCAGCCGTTCTGGCCGCCGACTGGGAGCCCTCCACGCGCGCCTGCGATCTGCTGCTGGACGGGCTCGCCCTCCTCACCCGCGAGGGCTACGTCGCGGGGGTGCCGGCGTTGAAGGTCGCGCTGCGCGCGTTCCAGGACGAGCCGCTCTCCGAGGAGGACGAGCTGCGCTGGCTTTGGCTGGCCTGCCGCATCGCCCGGGCGCTGGCCGATGATGGGGCTTGGGACGAGCTCACCGCGCGCCATCTCGAACTCGCGCGCCGCGCCGGCGCGTTCTCCGCGCTGCCCGTCGCGCTCACCGACCGCATGCTCGTCGAGCTGTTCTCAGGCAGGATTGGGGTGGCCATGTCGCTGGCCGCCGAGTCGGACGCTGTCGTCGAGGCCACCGGCAGTCACCTGACACTGCGCACATCGATCGTGGTGGCGAACTGGCGGGGACGGGACCCTGAGGCAGTGGCGCTCATCGAAGCGCGCCGGGAGGATGTGCTGCGGCGCGGCGAGGGGCTCTGGCTCGCCGCCAACGACTGGGGCAGCGCAATCCGCTATAACGGGCTCGGCCGCTACGAGGACGCCCTAGCCGCGGCCGAGCGGGCGGCCGGGGCCGCGCGTGGGCTGGGGCCGTCGATCTTGCTGCTGGCGGAGCTGATCGAGGCCGCGGCACGCAGCGGCCAGGCGGAGCGCGCGACCGGTCCGCTCGCCCAGCTCGCTGAGATAACGCATGCCGCCGGGACGGACTGGGCGCTCGGAACCCACGCGCGCGCGGCGGCGATGCTGGCCGAGGGGGGCACGGCCGAGCGGCTCTACCGGGAGGCGATCGAACGGCTGTCACACATCAAAACCCGCGCGACGCTGGCCCGCGCGCACCTCCTGTACGGCGAATGGCTGCGGCGCGAGCACCGTCGCGTCGACGCGCGCGAGCAGCTGCGAGTCGCGTACACGATGCTCTCGGACATGGGCATGGAGGCATTCGCCGAGCGCGCCCACCGCGAGCTCCTAGCCACCGGCGAGACAGTGCGCAAGCGCAGCGTCGCGACGCTCGACGAGCTGACCCCGCAGGAGGCGCAGGTCGCGCGCCTGGCCGCCGGTGGGCAGACGAACCCGGAGATCGGGGCCCAGCTGTTCCTCAGTCCGCGCACGGTGGAGTGGCACCTGAGCAAGGTGTTCGGAAAGCTCGGGATCAGCTCCCGCAAAGAGCTCCGCGCGGCGCTGTCCGACGTCGGCGCAGCGGTCGTCCACCTCTAGCAGCCACCGGGGTCCGGGCCCAGAGGTTAAAACCAGGGAAGGCGATCAGCGCGACTGCGGGCCATCTGGACGGACATTACGGTCATCTCGTTCTGACCCAGCCCAAATGCTGATTCCGACGCTGACTTCCAACCGGTGCAATCCCAGACCTCCCCCGGCGCCGGTTCAAGGCGCCCCTCCGGCACAAGTACCGGGGGATGAACGGCGTCCCGGCCAGGTTGCGCCTGATCACCTGCCGTGGCGGCGGGCGAGCGTGCTGATGGTGACCTCCGGTTATGATCATCGGATGCGTATCTGCCTGGGCTGGCGCGCGCTGGCATGCTGGAGGGGCGAGCGCAGGTGAGTGCGACTGCTGTCGCGGCGCTGCTGCGACGTGGTGCCCGGGCCGTGGCGGCCGGGCGCGTGGCGCTCGGCCTGACCGCCCTGGCCTGGCCTTCGGTGCCGGCCCGCCCATGGGTTGGCGCGGCCGCGGATGACCTGGCCGCACGGGTGTTCGGGCGCGCTCTCGGAGCGCGTGACATCGCCCTGGGGCTTGGCGCGCTGACCGCACTGCAGCGCCCGGCCGCCGAGCCCGGATCAGCCAGCGCATGGGTCGCCGCAGGCGCCCTGTCCGACGCCCTCGACGTGGTCGCCAGCCTGTCATCGTGGCGCGAGCTGCCGCGGATCAGCCGGTGGCTGGTCGCCGGATCCGCCGGCGGCGCGGCCCTGGTCGGCGCTGCCGGGGCAATAGCCGTGCGGCCGAACCAGAACGGCGCCTCCACCTGAGGCAATCCGTCGCCGGTTACCGTCGCCATGCCGCCGGAAAGGCGACGAAGATCCTAGACTCGCAGGCACGCTCGCCGGTCATGGTGACACGGTGACCTGCAGCCAATCCCGTACCGCCAGATCATCTCCTAGTTTGCGCCTGCGACTCGTGCACCTCGCTGCTCAGCGGGACATCGATGTCATCCCTTGCCGGTGGATCCGCGGCCCGGCGGCGGATCATCCGTTGCGGCGGCTCGCCCGCGGTGTTGAGCCCGGGGCGACATCACCGGCCCGCACGCCAGCTGGCCCTGTTACCGCTCATCGTCGGGTCACGTCACTTACACAGCCGGCAGGACGCGCCCGCTCAAGATCATCCGGTATGAGCCAGGGAGTAGAGTCAACGGAGATGCCGCGGCGTCACGCCTGGAGCGGGAGGGTCGTGGAAATCGGTGATGTCTGACGGGGTCGGCGCTGCGGTTCTTTCGGTGAAGGGATTGAGCAAGCGTTTTGGTGACCGCGTCGCGTTCGAGGATGTGTCTTTCGAGGTCGGCTCCGGCGAGGTGTTCGGTTTTCTCGGGCCGAACGGTGCGGGAAAGACGACAACGGTGCGGACCCTGAGTACCCTCATCGCGCCGACCTCGGGCTCGGCGGCGGTCGCCGGTTTCGAACTGGTGCCCGCGAATGGGGTGGAGATCCGGCGGCGGATTTCGGTCATGCCCGAGTCGCCGGGGCTGTACCTGCGGCTGAGCGTGGCTGAAAACCTGCAGTGCTTTGCTGACCTGTACGAGGTTCCCGACGCTAAGGGCCGGATCGGGCAAGCCCTCCAAGCGGTCAGGCTGGCCGGGCGGGCCGATGACACGTGCGGCACCCTGTCCAAGGGCCTTCGCCAGCGGGTTGCCCTGGCCCGCGCGCTGCTCAGTGACCCGCAGGTCCTGTTCCTCGATGAGCCAACCTCCGGCCTGGACCCGGCGGCTGTCCGGGACGTCCATGAGCTGATCGATGGCCTGCGCCAGCGCGGCGTCACGATCTTCCTCACAACCCATCGGCTGGAGGAAGCCGAGCGCCTGTGTGATCGTGTCGCCATCTTGAACACGACGCTGCGCACGATCGGCCGTCCCGACGAGCTGCGCGACCGGCTATTCGCCAAGACCCTCACGGTCAAGACCCTGGCCCCGCTCCGCGAAGCGGGACGGGTCTTTGCCGACATCCCCGCCGTGGACAACTGGCGGCTTGACGGCACGGCCAGCTACGTCTTGGTGGTATCCGATATGGCCCGGGCCGCGCCCGCCGTTGCCCGGGCGCTTGTCTCCGCCGGTGCCGACGTGTTGTCCATCGCCGAGTCGCATCACTCGCTGGAGGACGTCTATCTCGAACTGGTCGATCAGCACAGGGAAGGGACCGGAGGATGAGGCTCAGCCGAAGGCGGGTCCGCGCCATCGTCAGCAAGGAGCTACGCGAGTACCGCCACAACGGCAACATCATCTATGCGATGGCGATCCTCCCGCTGATCTTCCTAGTCCAGCCGCTGGTCCAGGTCTTCGCCATCCCGGCGCAGGCATCGGGGTCGCTGCGCCATGAACACGCTCTGCTCTACATGCTGGCCATCCCGGTGCTGGTGCCTGCCACGCTCGCCTCGTACTCTGTGGTCGGCGAGCGCCTCCAGGCCACGCTGGAGCCGGTGCTGACCACGCCGGTCCGCCGCCAGGAACTCCTGCTGGGCAAGGCCCTGGCCGCCTTCGTCCCGGCCGTCGCCGTCGCCTACACAGTCTTCGCCCTGTTCGTGGCCGTGGTCGAGCTGTTCGCCGCGCCCGGCGTGGCACCCGCGCTCATCCAGGGCCCTGATCTACTCGCCCAGCTCGTCTTCACGCCACTCCTGGCTACCTGGTCAATCTGGGTCGGCATCGCCATCTCGGCACGGTGCAGCGATCCGCGCACCGCCGGGCAGCTTGCCATCCTCGC
>DAITAE010000809.1:0-1805 GCA_036824445.1 Streptosporangiaceae bacterium
CACCGGCGGCCTGTCCGGCCCGGCGATCCGCCCGGTCGCGGTGCGGTGCATCTGGCAGGTGCGGGAGGCGCTGCCGGACGTGCCGATCATCGGGATGGGCGGGGTACGGACCGGCCGGGACGCGCTGGAGCTGATCCTGGCCGGCGCCGCCGTGGTCAGCGTCGGGACGACCATCTTCCACGACCCGTCCGCCTGCGTCCGGATCCTCCGCGAGCTCGAGGACGAACTGGCAAGCCGGGGGGTCGAGCGCCTGACGGACATCATCGGGCTGGCCCACGAGCCGCATCCCGCGCCGGGACGCAGGCTCTCCGGAAGCTCGCTGTAACGTGATGTCACCGTCCCAGGGAGGAACCTTGACCCAGCCGGCGCCGATAGCGGTCGCACTCGACGCACCCGACCTGGAGACCGCCGCGCGGTGGGCCGCACTCGTCACGCCACACGTCAGCACGGTCAAGGTCGGGCTCGAGCTGTATCTCAGGTACGGGCCGGAGGTAGTGGCCTCCATCCGCGGCGCGAGCGGTGTCAAGATCTTCCTCGACCTGAAGCTGCACGACATACCCGCCACGGTGACCGGCGCGGCCCGGGCGGTGGCGCGGCTCCGCCCGGAACTGCTCACGGTGCACGCGGCGGGCGGCCCCGAGGTGATCCGTGCCGCCGTCGAGGGTGCTCCCGTCACCACCATTGCGGCCGTCACGGTACTGACCTCGCTCAACCAGGCGACCCTGGAGCGGATCGGCATGCTGGGGCCGATGTCGGATGCCGTGCGCAGGCTCGCCGTGCTCGCGGTCGAGGCCGGGGCGCGGGGGCTGGTGTGCTCGCCGCAGGAGGTGGCCGCCGTCCGGGCCGAGGTCGGCCCGGACATCACTCTGATCACCCCCGGTGTCCGGCCGGTTGGCTCGTCCGTCCACGATCAGGCGCGGACGGCCACGCCCGAGGAGGCGCTGCGCGCCGGCGCTAACCTGCTGGTGATCGGGCGGCCCATCACGGGCGCACCCGACCCCGGCGCCGCCGCTGCCGCGATCGCCGCGCCGCTGAGACGGCTGACGCCCGCGCCCGGATAAGGCCCTTCGGCTGGCCCACTGTCGCTGGCGTTTGTCGCGGCCCCGTGTCGGCTGGACCGGTGCCAGCTACCTCCCGTACCGGCGACCCCTTGCCGGCAGGCTCCGGTTCGGCTGGCCCCGTGCTGGCGATCCCGTACTGGCGCCCCCGTTCGGCTGGCCCGTGCCGGCTGGCCTGTGCCGGCCGGCCCGTTTGGGCTGGGGTCGCCAGGCCCGCGCGGCCCGCCGGCGCGCCCGCGGGGCTTGACGCAAGCATTGCCCGCGCATTGCCATCGCGTTGCACTTGTGCATCTCGGTGCCGCCCGGCGCGTTTGCATCCCTTGTGCCACGAAAAAGGGTCGGTTTGGCCGAAAGTGGGCGGCCGGCGCCGGAACCGCCCGCACCGCGGCGGGCCGTCGCGCCGACCCGCAGGAACGCAGTTTTCGGCTACTTTCCGTATCAGATCGCTCGCAGAGAGTAGTATCAGCCAATTTATGACGCATTAAACGCTGGTTCGCGTTGCCACAGAGAGCCGGACTCGCTACTTTCCCTAGCCGACCCATCTTTTTCTATTGGAAACTCGAGGTGAACCGGAGTGGCTCTTCCTCCCCTCACTCCCGCTCAGCGTGCGGCCGCCCTGGAGAAGGCTGCCAAGGCCCGCAAGGACCGCGCGGAAGTCAAGAACAACCTCAAGCGCGGATCCACCACGCTGCCGGCCGTCCTGAAGCAGGGCCAGACCGATGACATCGTTGGCAAGATGAAGGTCTC
>DAITAE010000810.1:0-1802 GCA_036824445.1 Streptosporangiaceae bacterium
TGGCTGGCATACGGTGCGACCGTCCGGGACAGGGGCGCCGGGAGTGAAGCAGGGTGGGCAGGCCGGTGTTGCACGGTGGGCTGAGAGCCCGTGTTAGTAGGTGGCCGCCCCTGCGACCTGCCCGGTTGCGCTGCGCGCGCGGATCCGTAGGTGTCGCTTCGCCCACCCGCTCCCGATCAGATGTCGTCTTCGGTGGAGGGAGCTCGGGATGGACAAGGCACCGCGGCGGTGCATCGGGCTGGATGTGCACCGTGATTTTGCGCAGGTGGCGATCTGGCAGCGCGGGCAGGTGAGGCAGGCCGGCACGTTCGCCACCACGCCGGAAGGGGTCCGCGAGTTTGCTGCGGGCCTGGGCCCGGCCGATGAGGTGGCGCTGGAGGCGACCGGCAACACGTGGGCGATCGCCACCCTGCTGGCCAGCCATGCCGGGCGGGTGGTGGTGTCCAACCCGGCCAAAACCCGGGCTATCGCCGAGGCGAGGGTAAAGACCGACAAGGTCGACGCGGAGATCCTGGCGCAGTTGCTGGCTGCGGATTATCTGCCGTCGGTGTGGATGCCGGATGCGGCCACCAGCGCGCTGCGCCGGCAGGTGCTGCGCCGGGCGCACATCGTGCGGCAGCGCACGAGGCTGAAGAACCAGGTGCAGGCCATCTTGGCCCGCAACCTGGTGCCCCGGTGCCCGGCCGCGGACCTGTTCGGGATCAAGGGCCGGGCGTGGCTGGCAGTCCAGGAACTGCCACCTGATGAGCAGGCCGCCGCGGCCGCCTTGCTGCGGCAGCTTGACTTCCATGCCGAGGAGCTGGCCCTGATCGATGCGGACCTGGGCCAGGCCGCGCTCGGCCGGCCGGAGGTGCTGCGGCTGATGACCATCCCCGGCGTGGACGCCACCGTGGCCCTGTCGATCGTGGCGGCGGTCGGTGACTTCACCCGGTTCCGCACCCCCGAACGGCTTGTCAGCTATCTGGGGCTCAACCCGCGGGTGCGCCAATCCGGCGGGCAGCCGGCCAGCCACGGCCGGATCACCAAGGCCGGCCCCGCCCACGCCCGCGGCATGCTGGTGGAGGCCGCCTGGTCCGCCTCCAAGGCACCCGGGCCGCTGCGCGCGTTTTACCAGCGCGTCCGCTCCCGCCGCGGCATGCACATCGCCGTCGTCGCCACCGCCCGCAAGCTCGCCGTGCTGTGCTGGCACCTGACCATCAAAGGCGAGGACTACGCCTTCGCGCTGCCCTCGCTGGTCGCCCACAAGCAGCGCAAGCTCGAACTGCGCGCCGGGGCACCACCTGCCCGCGGCCGCAAAGGCCAGGCCGCCCGCTACTCCCTCGCCGCCGTCCGCGCCGCCGAACGCGACCTCGCCGCTCAGGGCGAGGCGGCCTACCGCACCATGGTCGCCGCCTGGCAGCCCACCAGGCCAGCAGCCACGCCCTCACACACCAAGCCGAGCAAGAAGGTGGACGGGCGCAGCCGCCAGCACAGGGACGCGGCTCATCAAGCCCACAGGCTAAGCAGCGCGGCAGGACTCCCAGTCCCATGACCTGCTCTTCGCTTCGTGGTCGCCTGCGCCCGCCACTAGCCCGACGCTACCGCGGTCCTCGCCGCGGTCAAGGTCGTTCGTCCAGCCGGGCGCTGCACCTTGACCCGCGGCTGCGGGCCGCAAGATCAGGCAGCTGCGGCCGGGAGCAGCCAGCCCCGCGCACATCCCGGCCAGGCCCACCACGGGTTGACATTTTCATCCGTCGTGTAGATCACCCGCCTGACCTCGGGCGGGAACGCCAGGAACGGGGTGAACTGCTCCCAGTGCGCCC
>DAITAE010000307.1:0-6069 GCA_036824445.1 Streptosporangiaceae bacterium
GGGCCCGCGACCGGCGCGGCGGACGAGCAGGCTCCCGCCACACACACCGGCTGACCGTAGCGAGGAGGCTCCATGTCCGTCCGCGGCACCCGGATCCCGCCGCATCTGCAGCTGCCCATCGCCGGGGTGACCCCGCCGCCGACCGAGAAGGAAGGACAGCGGCTCTTTCCCACCGGCAACTTCCGGTTCTACCGGCCGGTCTACCGCGACAAGACGCCGCCCTGCAACAATGCCTGCCCGACCGGCGAGCAGATCCAGAAGTACCTGGACTACGTCAAACACGACCGCTATCTCGACGGGTACGTCACGATCCTCGAGGACAACCCGATGCCGTCGGTCACCGGGCGGGTCTGCTACCACCCGTGCGAGACGGCCTGCAACCGGGCCGAACACGACGAGCCGATCGGCATCCGCAGCGTGGAGCGCTTCCTCGGCGACTACGGCCTCGCCCTGCCGGAAGACCCGATCAAACAAACCCTTCCCCCGCTGAACGGCGTCACGGTGGCGATCGTCGGCTCCGGCCCGGCCGGCCTCGCCTGCGCCTACCACCTGCGCCGGCGCGGCTATTCGACCGTGATCTTCGAGGTGCTGGAGAAGCCGGGCGGGATGCTGCGCGCCGGCATCCCCGCCTGGCACCTCCCGGAAGAGGTCCTGGACGCCGAGATCGCCAAACTGCTGGCGCTGGGCGGGATCGAGATCCGCTGCGGAGTCCGGGCCGGGCGGGACATCGGCTGGGACGAGCTGCGCTCCTACCCGGCCGCGTTCCTCGCCCTGGGCCAGGACGTCGGCCGGCGCCTGCCGGTCGAGGGGATCGAGGCCCGCGGCGTGATCGGGGCGCTGGAGTTCCTGCGCGAGGCCGGCCTGGGCCGGCCGGTCAAGGTCGGCCGGCAGGTGCTCGTGATCGGCGGCGGGAACACCGCATCCGACGCGGCCCGCAGCGCCATCCGCCTCGGAGGCGGCGGCGCCACCATCGCGAGCCTGGAAGCCGAAGACGAGCTGCTGATCGTCCCGGAGGACCTGGTGCAGGCCAGGGACGAGGGGGTCGCCTTCGCGCCGAACACGTCACTGGTCCGCGTGCTGTCGCACGACGGGCAGGTCACCGGTGCCGTCCTCTGCGATGCCCGGCTCGGCACGGACGCGCAGGGCGCCATCAGGCCCGAACTGATCCCCGGCACCGAGCGCGAGGTCGCCTGCGACACCATCCTGATCGCGATCGGGCAGGTCCAGCAGCTGGAATGGCTCCCGGACCGGCTCAGCGACCGCGGCGTCATCACCGCCGACGAGCACGGCCGGGTGGACGGCAACGTGTTCGTCGGCGGCGACGTCATGCGCGGCCCGTCGATGGTGGTGGACGCCCTCGGCGACGGCAAGCGGGCGGCGCGCGACATCGACCGCGTGCTTACCGCCGAGGCGCTGGGCCCGGAGCCGGAGGTCGAGGTCATGCCCTACGAGGGCCTGAACGCGGCCTACTTCCGGCACGCCCCGCGGATCGATGCCCCGCTCACCCCCGCCGCGCGGCGCCGCCGCGGCCAGCAGGTCGAGGTCACCCTCGGCTACTCCCGCGAGCAGGCGGTCGCCGAGGCCGACCGGTGCATGAGCTGCGGCGTGTGCAACGGCTGCGACAACTGCTACATCGTCTGCCCGGACGTGAGCGTCCTGCGCGACGCGCGGGAGAACGGGCACTACACGATCCGCACCACCTACTGCAAGGGGTGCCTCGTCTGCGTGCAGGAGTGCCCGACCGGCTGCCTCGAGAAGGTCCCGGAAATGGATTTCGATGATCCGGCCGAGGTGACCCGGATGGAGACTGCGTTCGCGCCCTACGAGGGGGCGCACGCCGAGCAGTCGGCGTTCACCAGGCAGCTCATCGAGGAGACCATCGCCGAGTATGACGCCGCCCGCAAGGTGCCGGGCGCCGGCAAGAGCCCGGCACAGCCAAACGGAACGACGGGGTGACGCCATGACCACGGTCCATGTCGAAGGTGGCTGGCCGGGGCAGCCAGGCTACGGCCCCGGCGTCAGGACGCCCGACGGCGAGCAGATGCTGGCCGGCCTGGCCGGAACCCGCAAGCGGCTGAACGGCTGTGCCGCGGCGGCGTATGCGGCCCTGTACGCGAACGTCGACGTGATCACCGCCTACCCCATCCGGCCCTATACGGCGATCATGATGAACCTGTCCCAGTTCGTGGCCGACGGGATCCTCGACTCCGAGTACATCGTGACCGATGGCGAGCACTCGCAGCTCTCGGCCGCGTTCGGCGCCGGATCGTGTGGCGCGCGGGCCTTCACCGGGTCCTCCGGCGTTGGCGTGACCTATGCCTACGAGATGTACTCGATCATCTCGGGCGCCCGGATCCCCATCCAGATGTCCATCGCCGACCGCACCCTGGACCCGCCGGGCGACTTCGGCTCCGAGCACACCGACGCGCTGTGCACCCGGGACATGGGCTGGCTGCTGGGCTGGGCCGCGACACCGCAGGAGGTCTTCGACAAGACACTGATCGCCTACGCCATTGGCGAGGACCCGCGGGTGCTGCTGCCGCAGATGGTGGTCCAGGACGGATATTTCGTTTCGCATATCGCGGGTGAGGTCGAGATGCCGGCCGCGGCGCAGGTGGACGCCTACCTGCCGCCGTACCGGCTGCCGTTCCCGCTCGACCCGCGCCGGCCGGTCTCGCACGGCCCACAGATCCACCCCTCGCAGGGCCCGCCGCTCCAGCTTGAGCGGGCCCGGGCGATGGAGGACGCGGTCCCGGTCATCCGGGAGAAGACCGACGAGTTCGGCGCCGCGTTCGGCCGCCACTACCCGCACTTCGTTGAGGAGTACCTGCTCGACGACGCCGACATCGCGATCGTCATCTCCGGCGGTCACTCGGTCACCTGCCGCGCCGCGATCAGGCTGCTCCGCGAGCGGGGCGTGAAGGTGGGGATGGCCCGGCTGCTGTGGATACGCCCGTTCCCGAGCGAGGACCTGCGCGCCGCGCTGCGCGGCGTCAAGGCCGTCGGTGTGGTGGAGACCAACCTGGGCCTCGGCGGGTCGACCTACGGCGGCATCCTCGCCCCGGACGTGACCACCGCCCTGTACCACGCGCCGGACCGGCCGCTGGTGACCTCGTTCATGGCTGGCCTCGGCGGCGAGACCATCCCCGCCGCCGAGTTCGAGTGGATGGCCGGCAAGCTCAGCCAGGCCCTCGACCGGGGCCAGGTCGAGAAGCCCGCGCACTGGGTGGGGTTCGAGGAAGGAGCCCGCTGATGGCCAAGGAAGTGATCCGCCAGTACCTCCCGCTGCTGGAGGAAGAAGGCCGGGGCGCCGCCGCCGGTGACGACACTGGCCGCGACCGCCACTACCTGCCCGTACTCCCGGACGAGGACCCCTACCAGGCCGGGCACCGGACCTGCGCGGGCTGTGGCCCCGCGATCGAGTACCGGTGGGTGCTCAAGGCGGCGGGCCAGGACACGGTCGTCGCTGGGCCGACCGGCTGCATGTACGTGGCGAACTCGACCTACTTGTGCACGCCCTACACCGTGCCGTGGGCCCATACCCCGATCGCCAGCGCCGGGTCGTTCACGTCAGGGGTGGCGGCGGGTTACGAGGCGCTGATTCGGAAGGGGCGCCACCCGGGACCGTACCCGAACATCATCGTGATGGCCGGCGACGGCAGCGCGGCCGACATCGGGCTCGGCTCGATCTCCGGCGCGCTCTACCGCAACCACGACGCCCTGTTCATCTGCTACGACAACGAGTGCTATGCCAACACCGGCATCCAGGTGTCTCCGACCACGCCATACGCGGCGATGACCACGTTCACGCCGTTCGGCAAGGCCAGGCCGGAGGGGACCTCGCTCCCGCCGAAGAACCTGGCCAAGATGATGGCCGCCGGCCACCCGCACTGCTATGTGGCCACCACCACCGTCGGCTACCCGGTCGACCTGATGAACAAGACCCGCAAGGGCCTCAACCACCGCGGCGCCTCGTTCATGCACTGCTTCACGCCATGCCAGAAGGGCTGGGTCTACCAGACCTCGATGACGGTCGAAATCGGCCGCCGGGTCGTGGAAGCGGGGCTGTTCCCGGTGTGGGAGTACGACCCGGCCGAACGCGAATACCACTACTTCCATCCGCCGGTGCAGCGGCCGGTCACCGACTACCTGGCGATGCAGGGCCGGTTCGGCCACATGCTGCCCGAGCACATCGCGTCCATCCAGACGCAGGCCAACCGCAACTGGGCGGACATCGGGATGGATGTACCCGCCGAACTCCGTGAGGGCGAGGACCCAGCCAGGCACGCGCGAATGCGGGAGGAGACCTACTCGATGCCGCTGAACCGCGGCGGCGGCGCCTGACCTGCGGGGCTCGCAGGTTCCCCGCTTCCCGCGCCCCCGCAGCGCGTCCTGCTACCGAAGGGAACGTGATGCCCGCCCCCTGGCAGCTACGTTTCGACGACGGCCACCAGCAGCGGTACCTGCCCGACCGGCGCGCCGTCCTGCGCTATGTGCTCGCCGTCGGGCCGAAGGCCGCCAGCAAGCGGTTCGAGGTGTTCGCCGAATCGGAGCCGGTGACCCTCGCCGACGGAACCCCCGGCGGACGGACGTTTGCGCTGGCAGAGGTCATCGACCTGGACCGCCCGGGGGAAGCGGAACGGCTGCGGGCCGAGCTCGCATCGCTGGTCGGCGAGGAACGGGACAGCGAGCGGTGATCGAGGGGTACCCGTACGAGCTGAGGCTGCCCGAGGCGCCCTACCGGTTCGAGTGGCGCGGCGAGGCCGCCGTGGACGCCAGCAAGCACGCCACCGACCGCTACGCGGAGGAGTGTTACACCTACGCCGACGGCACCGTCACGGTGATCCGTGAGTACCGGTCGGACGGCACCTTCCACATCATCTCGGACCGGGGCGAGATCGAGCTCATCGACAACGCCCAGGATCCCTACTCCCGCGACCCCGTCAGCGTGGTCCGCCTGCCCTAGCCGATGCCATACAGGCCCGTTCCCCGCGACCCGAAGGCCGAGCCAGTTGCGGGATTAGGAGCCCAAACCCGCGCGGCCCGTGCCAGCAGCTCGGCGCGGTCCGTGCCAAGCCAGCCGAATCGGGGCGCCGGGCGGCCAGGGAATACGAGATAGCTGATCAGGCGGAGGGCCTGTGGTATGCGGTCCTGGTGCGCTCGGTGTGCTTGCGGGCGATCGAGGCCGCCCGCCCCGCGTCGCCCGCCTCGATGGCCGCGACGATCTCCCGGTGCTCTGCGCACGACTCGTGCCCGCGGGCCGGGGCCACCTGCCGGTAGTACCAGCGCACCCGCCGGCCCACGATCTCGGCCAGCTCGGCGAGGACGCCGTTGCCCGCCGCCCGGGCCAGCTCCGCGTGGAACTCGGTGTTCACGGCCACGAAGCGCCCCGTGTCGCCGGCCTCAACGGCCGCCTCGCCCTCGCGGCAGATCACCCGCAGCCGCGCGATGTCGTCGGCGGTCGCCGCCGCGGCCGCCAGCCGCGCAGCCTCGACCTCGAGCAGCTCACGCACATCGAGCAGCTGGTCCACTTCCTCACCGGTGGGCACGTGCACGAACGCCCCCTGGTTGGGCCGCAGGTCGACCCAGCCTTCCGCCTCCAGCCGGTGCAGTGCCTCCCGGACCGGCTGGCGGCTCACCCCGAGCTGGCGGGCAAGCTCGGTCTCCACCAGGTGCTGGCCAGGGCGCAGCCTGCCCGCCACCACCAGTTCCACCAGTGCCTCGTATACCGACTGCCGCAAGGGCACCGGCCGCTCCACCGGCCGGATCGGCCCGGGCTCACCGGCCTGCACGGTGTCCGCTGTCACGCTGGCCTCCCCCACGCCCACTCAGCATATAGGTTCCTGTATCCAAAATGCTCTCCCGGGCCGTACATCGCCGCCTTCCATGATCACGGACGATCTTCTGCGCATATCGCCCAGAAGAGTCCGTGATCATGGCGTACGCACTTCAGACGTGCGGCGATCCCATGATCACGACCGTGGATTGCTAAGTTGACCACCATGACATCGCAAGTGCGGGGCGTGATCGCCCGAGGCAAGGGAGAACCGGTCGAGGTCACCACGGTGC
>DAITAE010000811.1:0-1795 GCA_036824445.1 Streptosporangiaceae bacterium
CTGATCGGAACAGCTGAGCACGGAGTGCTTGGGCACCGCTGGATCTATGACGCAGCCCACGACCCGGTTCTGATCGCCGCGCTGGTCGCGCTCATCCAAGGTGACGCCGAGCCGCAGGCACAAGACGTCAGCAACACCGCGGACCCAACGGTGATCAGCCAGCCCGTCACCGGCGGCTCCCTGACAGCGCTCGCATCCGCAATCACGGCCAACGAGCCGTCCGGCACCGGCCTGCAGGTCGAGACCGCCAACGCAGCGGGCATGCGAGGCCGGCTCATCGTCCGGATCAACAGAATCCTTCGACCCGGCGGCGGCGCCGCCCCCGCCAGCCAATCAGGGCAGCCATGCCTGTCCGCCACCTGGCGGCTGCCTGACGGCACCGTCGTCCGCGGCATCATCGCCACCGCCCAGTACACCCACGTGCCCGCAGAGCGATCGTAAGACCCTGCTCTGCTCAGTTGGCGGTGGCGCCGTTGATATAGGAGGCGGCGGCCGCCTGCCGGGGCGAGCATCCGCTGATAGTGGGCACGGCCCCGTCCTCGGAGGGCTTGCTCGTGCGGGAGTTGGCGACGACCGCCCAGTCCCGCCGCCGGTAGGCGGCGACGAGGCTGGCGCCGACGCCCTGGGAACCTACGGTGATGATGGCGACCCGCTGGCAGGCTCCGGTCATGGCGTCGGTCAGGTCTTGGCTGTCGCCGGGTCGCTGGGGTGCCGGGTAAGCGGCCTGGTCTGCACGGTCATCCAGGCATCCAGCGGGAGCGATTTCAGGATCGCCTGCATCTCGGCCGCGTCCTGGGCCCGCCAGAGGCCCAGCGAGCGCCCCTTGCCCGGCAGCGCCCACAGCCGCAGCAGGTGTCCCTGCCCGGCCAGCTCGTACACGCGTTCTGCCTCGCGCGCCTTGGTGTCCTCCACCGTCTGAGCGGGCGTGCCATCCGGGATGGTGACGGTGAAGGTGGTCAGAAATTCCGTGGATCCCGGACTGGCCTCCAGTGCCGGGTCGTTCGGGTGCCGGGAGAGCGGGGTGACCTCATCAGTACGCCAGACGCGCAGCGGCATCGAGGCGAGGACTCTCTCGAGCTCATCGCCATCGTCGGCAGCGAACAAGCCGAGGCTCCGCCATTCGCCTGGCTGTAGCGGCGGGCGCCACAAGCGAAGCAGGTGACCTTGGGACGCGAGTTCACGCGAGTGTGCGTCCTCGCGGGTGCGGATGTCGTCGATGACTTCCTCTGAGGTTCCGCCCGGAACGCGAGTGGTCATGACGACGAGGTATTCCATGGTGAGCGCCTCCTGAGTCGGCAGCAGTCCTGTGCGTGTTTCTGTTTCACCCCCTTTGCGCTTGTCGCCTGTGCGCGTGCCGGCCGGTCAGTCTTGGGTCCAGGTTCTCCGGCGTCCTAGCAGCTCGCGCGGAGGAAAGATCGGCCCTGGGCGGCTAGGGGTTCGGGAGGCCGAGGTAGGGGAACTCGTTCAGGAGGTCGTCGTGCGGCTTGAGGCCGGAGGGGGGGACCTTGCCGTTGGTCAGCCAGGCGAAGCGCATGCTGTAGACGTCGTCGGTGGGGATGCGGCCGTTGGGGTAGGTGGCGGGCTGGGTGCGGTCGTAGTGCAGGATGTCGGGCAGTACCTCCAGGGCGGCCGCCCTGGCTGCTTCGGGGGTGTAGCCGCCGGCGTTCTCCAGGATCTTGGACCACGGCTCCAGGTAGTTGGCCACGTCGTCGGCGGGCTGGCGGGAGTTGAACAGGTTCTTCTCGCCGTCGGGGTTGATGAACGGGTTGATGGTCGGGTTCCCGCCGCGGTCCAG
>DAITAE010000812.1:0-1795 GCA_036824445.1 Streptosporangiaceae bacterium
GCGTCGCCACCTTCGGCACTCTCTACCTGAACCTGGCCGGGCGGCTGCCGCTGCATGCCGCGGCGGGTGACTTCCGGATGGCGTCCGCCCACGCGGCCGCCGTGACCTGCGTGGTTCTCGCGGCCGGGGCGTTGGCCGGAGGGGCGCTCGCCCTGGTCCGGGGCGCGGCGGCACGGCGGGAGGGGCTAGGCCAACAGGGCTAGGCGCCCGGCGGGGCCGTCGGGCTGGCCGCGGGGGCTGCCTGGCCGTCAGCGGGCGCGGGGTCGGCGGGCGCGGGGTCGGCGGGCACCGCCTCGGGCGCCGGGGCCGCGGCCCGCCCCTGGGGGCTGCCCGGGTCGGGCCGGGCGAAGGCCAGCCCGGCCGCCAGGCAGACCACCGGCATCGCGATGAGGGCATAGCGCTGCGCGAAGTCGGCGGTCATCACCGGGACCAGCAGCAGGGTGACGGCGGTCACCCAGGGGAACAGGCCCGGCCCGCCCCAGCCGTCCAGCCGCCGGAACCCGCCGCCACGCCAGGAACGCACGATCCCGCCCAGCCCGATCAGCAGGACGACGCCCACCAGCGTGCCCCGCAGATAGACGAAGCGCTGGTAGCCGCGCATCCACGCGGCGAACGGCTCGACCGCTCTCGTGGACGTCACCCCGCCGTACTTGAGCTGGTCGGAGGCGACGGTGCGGATGGTGCGGCCGTGAGAGAGCACGTAGCCGGGCGAGATCCAGTGCGTTGTCGCGAACGCGAACTGGTACCGGTCGGCCATGGCCGGGCTCGGGTGTTCCGGGTTGTTCCAGTAGAACGTGAGGGAGACGTCGTGCAGCACGTCTGCGAGGTAGCCGGTGGGCTGTGCGGCGATCGCCCGCAGCGCGAAGTTCTTCGCCAGCGCGTTCTTGCTGGCCGAGAACTTAGGCCCCGGCACGTTGTTCAGCGGCGAGTTCTTCTCCCAGATAAACGTCGACGCGGATGGCCGCTGCGCCACCGGCTGGCGCGGGCACAGCGCCAGTTCGTCCGCGGGTGGCGTGATGACCGCGCAGTTGGCGAACGTCATCGTGCGCGACCACAGATAGATGCCGTCGCTGTTGCTGAAGGCGTAACGGCCGTAGACGCTGTGGAACCACAGGACGTAACCGGCAAGCGGGACCGCGCACGCCAGCGCGGCCGCCCCGAACGCACGCCAGCCCACCCGGCGCAGCGCCAAGTACAGCAGGAACACGATGAGCACCGGCAGCCCAACGGGCCAGAGGGTGGCCCCCGCCGCCAGCACGAGTCCCGCCGCGATCGTGGCCCAGAGCGGGCGCCTGTCCCGCCACCACAAGGTGAGCGTGATCGCCACCATCACCAGGAAGCCGAACGTGGCGCTCGGCAGGATCAAGTGCTCAAGTTGGATCTGGTACGCGTCGAGCAGGACCGGCACCGCCGCCAGCGTCGCTCCCCAGCCGGGCAGGCCGTAGCGCCGTAGCAGGGCGTAGATCATCACGCCTATGGCCAGGCCCATCAGGTGCTGAACGGCGGTGATCACGGCGAAGCTGTGGAACGGCCTGAGCACGAACAGGAAGACGCCGTACCCGGAAAGCCGGGAGACGCCGGGGACGTGGTACAGCGCGGTGGACAGATACGACGCGGAGTCGCCCCCGAACCAGATCGCGGGCGGGAAGCCGAGCATCGTGATCAGCCGGGCCGCCAGGCCGAGGCCGAACACGGCGGCAAACAGGCGGTGCCTGCCCAGGGCTGACCACGCGGCGGCTGCTCGGCTCACAACACCAAATCCTGCCACGGGACCCGCACCAGTCAGGTCAGGTCC
>DAITAE010000308.1:0-6043 GCA_036824445.1 Streptosporangiaceae bacterium
TGTCCGGGTGCAGTGACTCAAGCAGCCCGGCGTCGGCGACGACCGCCCCCACGTGCGGCCCCGACCACTTGTAGGCACTGGTCGCATAGAAATCGGCGCCCAGCGCGGCCATGTCGGTTGGCCCGTGCGGCGTTGCGTGCACCCCATCCACATAACTGAGCGCGCCCACGGCGCGTGCCCTGGCGGTGATCTCGGCCACGCTGGGCCGGGTACCGAGCACGTTGCTGGCGGCGGTGACGGCCACCAGCACGGTCCGTTCCGACAGCAGGGAGTCGTACTGCTCCACGGGGAGCTCACCCGCCGGGAGCTCCACCTCGGCCCACCTGACCGCCGCACCCGCTCGCGCGGCCGCCTGCACCCATGGCCGGATGTTGGCGTCGTGGTCGAGCCGGGAGACGACCACCTCATCCCCGGAGCCCCAGGCCCGCGCCAGGGTGCCCGCGAGCCGGTAGGTCAGCGTGGTCATGTTCGGGCCGAGGATCACGCCCTCGGCAACGCCGCCAGTGAGGTCGGCGATCGCCCGCCGGCATTCCGCGGTCACGATGTCCGAGCGCAGGCTGGCGGGGAAGGCGCCGCCGGTGTTTCCCAGGCCCGACCGGTAGGCGGCGCTGATCGCGTCGATCACCGATCCGGGCACCTGCGTTCCGGCCGCGCCATCGAGGTAGGCGTACCCGTCGGCGAGGGCCGGGTAGGCGGCACGAACTGCCGCCACGTCGAGCGTCATGACTGCGGCTCCCTCTCAGGCAAGGCGGCCGGAAGCGCGCAGCAGCATGCGCCACGCAGCGTTCCCTGACGGCCAGGCGCCGCCCCCGGCCACGACGCTACCGCTGGCTGGTGCGGCACCGCACGCGGCCATGGCGGCCGGCCGGCCGAGCGGCAGATGCGGCAGCCCCGCCCGCCACCCCGCGGCCAGGACGTTGGGGCTGGCGGGACAGTAGTCCTTGCCCAGCGCCCGGGCCAGGTCCCAGGCGTGCAGATGCCACTCCACGCAGGCGGCGCCCGCCATGTCGCCCACGGTGACCACGGTGTCCCGGTAGCGGTGGTGCGGCAGGTCCCAGACCCCCGGGATCCGGCGGGCGTAGGCGCGGGCCGAGGCGGCGAACGCCGCGATGTGCTCGGGACCCCGGCCCTCGGCCAGGGCCGCCAGTTCCGCCGCGTTCTGCCGGGCGAGCTTGCGCGCCAGGCGTGCCGGGTCCGCGGCGGTGGCCATCAGCCGGGCGAGCCTGCTGGCGGGCGCGTCATCGAGGTACTCGTTGAGGTCGTCCGCCACACAGCGCAGGTGCCCGGCCAGGTCGCCCGCACGCCACTCCGGGCACGGCGTCGGCGCGGCCCAGCCGTCGTCCGGGAACAGGGCGGCAAGTTCACAGACCACCGTCACGCCGTCGTGGAAAGCGGCCAGCGCGGGGCCAGGTGCCCACTCGGTCATGGACTGCCCCCACGATCCGTGCGCCCCACGGTCCCCCTCCCTGCCGGCGGCCGGGTCCGGGGTGCGGGCCCGGCTAGCCAGCGTGCCAGAGTCACCGGCCCTCCGCCACCCCGGGCGGCAGCGGATTTTCGCCCACGAAGCCCGTTAGTTCGCGCTCAGTCATCAACCGGGCACGGCCGGGCTTCGCCTGCGGCGCGGCGGCGCGCGGAAAACCAGGTGACAGTGACGCGAAGGCCCGGTTAGCGTCCGGATAATGCCCCCCGAGCAGGTTAGCGCCGCCGCGCACGCTCCCGGGAGGGACCAGCCGCTGGCGGCGCTGTGGCGTACCCGCAGCTACCTGCGGCCCTACCTGGGGCGGCTCATTTTCATGCTGGCCGCAGCCTGTGCGGCGGTCGCGGCCGAGATCCTCATCCCGCTGCTGACCAAGTCCGTCATCGACGGGGCGATCACCCACGGCAACCGGGAACTGCTTCTGGTGCTGGGCCTGGCCGCGACCGCGCTGGGCGTCACCGAGGCGATGCTGAACCTCCTCCGGCGCTGGGTGCAGGCCCGGGCCGTCACCGGCATGGAGATGGCCATGCGCGACGACCTCTACGCCCATCTGCAGCGCCTGGAGCCCCGGTTTCACGACGAGTGGCAGTCGGGCCAGCTGCTGTCCCGGGCGACCACCGACCTGTCGGCGATCCGGCGGTTCGCGGGATTCGGCGTGATCTTCTTCATCACCAACCTGGTGACGTTCGCCATCGTCACCGTGCTCCTCATTCACCTGAACTGGTGGCTTGGCCTGCTCACCACCGGCGTCTTCCTGCCGGTGGCCGCCGTCTGCACCTGGTTCGAGCGCCGCTACACGGTGCTGGCCCGGCGCTCCCAGGATCAGCAGGGCGACCTCGCCACCTATGTGGAGGAGGCCGCGGCCGGGATCCGGGTGCTCAAGGCGCTCGGCCGCCGGGACGAGGCAGCCGCCCGGCACACCGGGCAGGCGCGCCTGGTGTACCAGACCCAGGTGAGCAAGGCCCGCCTGCGCGGCTCGTTCTGGGCGTTCCTCGATTTGATACCCAACGCGGTCATCGGCCTGCTGTTGCTCCTCGGCGCGGTCGCCACCAGCCAGCACGAGCTGACCCTCGGCGGCCTGGTCGCCTTCATCACGCTGACGTTGCTGCTGGTATGGCCGATCGAGGCGATGGGCTACATCCTGGCCAGCGGCCAGGAAGCGGCCACCGCCGCCCAGCGGGTCTACGAGATCCTGGACACCGAGCCGGCCATCACCGACCCCCCGGTGCACGCCGCTCCGCCCCCGCCCGCCCAGGCCCGGCCAGTCCCGGCACGCCCTGCCGCCGCGGGATCCCGGCGCGCGCCGGCCCGGCTCGTCTTCGACCGGGTCGAGTTCGGCTATCCCGGTACCCGGCCGGTCCTTCGCGGGGTCTGCCTGGAGCTGGAGCCGGGCAAGACGCTGGCGCTGACCGGTGCCACCGGCGCCGGCAAGACCACCCTGCTCCAGCTGGTGCCCCGGCTGGCCGACCCGGTGGCGGGCCGCATCGTGCTGGACGGCACCGACGTCCGCGCGCTGCCGCTGGCGATGCTGCGCACGCGGGTCGGCTGCGCGTTCGAGGAGGCGACGCTGTTCTCGGCGAGTGTCCGGGAGAACGTGAGTTTCGGCGCGCCGGGCGCCACCGACGAAGAGATCGAGCAGGCACTGACGGCCGCACAGGCGGGTTTCGTCCACGGCCTGCCGTGGGGCCTGGACACCCGGATCGGGGAGCAGGGCATGACGCTGTCCGGCGGGCAGCGGCAGCGCGTCGCGCTGGCACGGGCCATCCTGGCCAGGCCCTCCGTGCTGGTCCTTGACGACCCGCTGTCCGCGCTGGACGTGCACACCGAGGAGAAGGTGAGCCGCGCGCTCCGCCAGGTGCTGGCCGGGACGACCGCCCTGATCGTCGCCCACCGGCCGTCCACCGTCGCGCTCGCGGACAGGGTGGCCCTGCTCGCCGACGGGGTGATCGCCGCCCTCGGGACCCACGCCGAGCTGCTCAGGTCCCAGCCCCGTTACCGCGACCTCATGACCGGCGACGCCGGGGAGGCCGCCGGGGAAAGGGCGGCGGCGGGATGACGGCGGACGCCTGGCGCGGCATCGCCGCCGAGGAAACGGACCAGCTCACCGCCGGCGTGTCCGCGCTGCTGCGGCGGCGGGCCCGGCGGCTGCTGACGGATCTGCTCCGGCCGCACAAGGGGGCGGTGGCCGGCACGCTCGTGCTGGTCGTGGCCGCGAACCTGGCCGCCCTGGCCGGGCCGTGGCTGGTCGGCCTCGGCATCGACCGGGGCATCCCGCCGCTGATCCACGACGGTGACCTGATGCCGCTGGCGGTCATCGTGGCCGCGTTCTTCGGCGCCGTCATCGCCCAGGCGGTCACCACCCGTGCATTCGTCGCGCTGATCGGCAAGCTGGGCGAAGATGTGGTGCTCGAACTTCGCCAGCGCCTGTTCGCGCACTTCCAGCGGCTGCCGGTCGCGTTCCACGAGCACTACACGTCCGGCCGCGTCATCTCCCGGCAGGTCTCCGACGTGGACTCGATCTCGGACCTGTTCGAGGACGGCCTGGACTCCCTGGTGTCGGCGGTCTTCTCGCTGCTGCTGGTCGGCGTCGGGATGCTGCTGCTCGACTGGCAGCTGGCGCTCGTCGTGCTGGCCGGCTTCGGCCCGCTGGCGGTGCTCACCTGGTGGTTCCGGCGTGAGTCGGCGCTTGCCTACCGGCGGAGCAGGGAGGCGATCGCGCAGGTCATCGTGGCCTTCGTGGAAACGTTCACCGGCATCCGCGCCGTCCAGGCGTTCCGCCGCGAGCGCCGCAACGAGGAGATCTTCACCGGCCTGAACGGGCGATACGCCGCGGCGTCACTGCGTTCGTCGCGGCTGATCGCGGTGTACTCACCCTCGATCACGATGGTCGGCAACCTCGCCACGGGGGCGGTGCTGCTCTACGGCGGGCTGCAGGTGATGGAGGGGCACATCAAGGTCGGCGTTCTCGCCACGTTCCTGCTGTACCTGCAGCGGTTCTTCGACCCGCTGCAGGATCTCTCGCAGTTCTACAACACGTTCCAGTCGGCGGCGGCCGCGCTGGAGAAGATCTCCGGGGTGCTGGAGGAGCCGCCCGCGGTGGCCGAGCCCGCCACCGGCGCCGCGCTCGCCAGCAGCCGCAGCGGCGGCCGGGAGGTGCGGTTCGAGGCGGTGCGGTTCGGCTATCGGGGAGAGGTCGTGCTGCCCGGGCTCGACCTGACCATCCCGGCCGGGCAGACCGTGGCGCTGGTCGGCGAGAACGGCGCGGGCAAGACAACGATCGCCAGGCTCCTCGCGCGCTTCTACGACCCCGGCGAGGGGCGGATCCTGCTCGATGGCGCCGACCTGCGCGACCTGTCCGACGCGCGGCTGCGGCACGAGATCGTGCTGATCACCCAGGAGGGTTTCCTGTTCAGTGGGTCCGTCGCGGACAACATTGGGCTCGGCAAGCCCGGCGCGGACCGTGCGGAGATCGAAGCGGCCGCGGCGGCCATCGGCGCGGCCGAGTTCATCACGTCGCTGCCCGGCGGCTACGACGCCGAGGTCGGCAAGCGCGGCGGCCGCCTGTCGGCCGGGCAGCGCCAGCTGATCTCGTTCGCGCGTGCCTTCCTGGCCGCCCCCGCTGTGCTCGTCCTGGACGAGGCGACGTCCCTGCTCGACATCCCGGGTGAGCGCGCCGTGCAGGCCGCGTTGCGCACCATCCTGGCCGGGCGCACCGCCCTCATCATCGCCCACCGGCTGTCCACGGTCGCGATCGCCGACCGTGTCCTGGTGATCGAGGGCGGCCGCATCGCGGAGGATGGCCCGCCCGGGCGCCTGCTGGCCGGCCGGGGCAGGTACTCCGACCTGCACGCCAGCTGGCGGAAGACCCTGGCCTGACACCAGGACTGGAAAGCCCTGCCCGGCCCCGGCCGGGCCGAACCCTGGCACCATGGGGACCGTTCTGCGGCGGGGGTGGCGGTTTGCCGCTCGTGAGCGCTGAGTGAGATTCTGAGTGGGGAGAGGTGATGGCGACAGACGACGTCCCCCGCCGGCATGACCGCCCAGGCCGCCAGCTGAACCGGGTACGGACGGCAGCCATCGGCATCGTCCTGGCCGGCTACGCGTGGGCGGCCGGCTCGACCGCGCCGTTCTCGGCGACCGCTCTGGTGTTCGTGCTGATTCCCGGCGTGGTCCTCGCCTCGATCGCCTACTGGTGGCCGCCGGAACGCATCCCACCGCCCGACAAGCTGGACATCACCGGGGTGTCCTACTGGGCGATCTGCGTCGCGGCCCTTTTCGAGTGGGAGGCCTCCGCGTACAAGGACAACTCGCTGCCCTGGCACCCGTCACTGACCGACCTGATCAACCCGCTGCTCGGGCCGCACCCCATCAAGAGCGCGGCGTTTCTGCTGTGGGTGCTGGTCGGGTGGGCGCTGGTGAGGCGGTGATCATCATGTCGACTCGCGTCCTCACCATCGCCGTCTTCGCCATCGTGATCGCGGCCATGTTCGCGCTCGAGTTCCTCGCGCGCCGGCCGGGCAGCCGGATCCCCACCGTGGGCCAGTGGCTCGGGTACCTGATGCGGCC
>DAITAE010000813.1:0-1793 GCA_036824445.1 Streptosporangiaceae bacterium
AGCTAGCCTCGATCTTTCGTGATCTTGGTCCGGTGGCCTGAGGTTCAGGCTTGCTGCCGTTTTTAGCATTTGGGTGTGCCTGGCGGCCCGGCTGTCGCGCCGGGTGGGCGGGGTTCCACAGGCCCGTGGATTCTCCTTCCTGGGTGGCTGGGGTGGTTGGACATGGTCAGCCGGGGGCGAAGGCCTGGAGGCGGCTGATCGCTGCGGTGATCTGGGTGGCCCATGGCCAGCGTGCGGCGATGCGCAGCCGCAGGCGCCGGCCGGTGGAGACGATGCGCCCGGCGGCGGTGAACAGGCGCAGCCGGATTCGTTTGGGTTCCCACCGCCGCGCCGGGCCGGGCAGGGCGAGCATCTGGGTCCACGCCAGCAGCTCGCATGCCATCGCTACGAGTTCGCACCAGATCTGGTTTTGGGCGAAGCCGTGGAAAGGGAGGTTGCGCAGGCCGGTGTCCTTGGCGGCCCGGATGCGGTCCTCACACCGTGCCCGGCGGCGGTGGCGTAGTTCCAGGTCTGCGAGCTGCCCGCCCTTGGTGCTGGTGGCGAAGCAGGTGAAGCGGTGGCCGCCGAGGTCGGTGAACCGCAGCTGGGCGCCGGGGTGGGGGCGTTCCTTGCGGACGATCACCCGCATCCCCTTCGGCCAGGCAGTGAGGTTGAGCATGCCGGTGATCTCAGCCACCCACGCACCCGGCCGCACCTGCCCCTCAGCGTCATAAGCAGGTGTCCACGCCCTGGCGGGGACTTTCAGGATGGCGTTTTGCATGTCCTCGGTGATGGTCATGCCCACCGAATAGGCCAGGCGCCGGGCCGGGGCGGTGAGCCAGGCCAGGAATTCGTGTGTGCCGCCGCCGGAATCGGTGCGGATCAGCACCCGTCGCCGCTGGTGGCGGGGCAGTTGCGCCTGGGCGAGCCGGACCGCCTCGATGTGGTCCGCGGCGGTGTTGGACCCCGCGTTGCCTGGCCGCAGCACAACAGCCAGTGCCTCCCCGGACCCGCCCGGCCCGTGGTCGGCGAACACCGCCAGCGGATGGAAGCCGAACGTTTTCTTCCATGTCGGCGCGGCATGCTCCTTCTCCGAGTGCGCGGTCACCACCGTGGCGTCGATATCGGCCACGATCAGCCCGCCGTCTGCCCCGGGCGCGGCATCACCGGCCAGTTCCCAGGCCCGCTGCCGGGCAGCGGCGCGCGCCGCCCGGATAGCTTTCAAGGCCCGTGGCGCATCAGCGGCGAGTGCCTTGATGAGCCGGGAGACCACTGGGTCCGACGCCACCGGGCCGAACAACTGCGGTTCTGAGCGCACCACCGCGATATCAGCCAGGCAGTCCCCGCCCAGCGCCAGCGACACCACCAGGTCAGCGGCGATCTTGCCTGAGTCATGCACCGCCCACGGCGACCGCCACCGGCTCAGCGCAGCGGACAGGCCCCGGCCCAAGCCGCTCACCCGCAGCGCTTCCACCAGAAGCAACGCCCCGGCCTGGGACACGACCCCACAACCATCAGCAGACACGGCGATCATGGAACGGCGGGCGGTACTCTTCACCTTGAAAGTGCCTTTCGATCTGGCGCGGACAGGACTCTCAGCAAGCCCTATTCTCCCAGGTCAAAGGCACTTTTCTCATAAGCCACACCAGCGGCGGACAGTCGGCCCGCGAAAGCCCGAGGTTAGTGCCTGGCTGGAGAGGCGCGGCGAAGGCCGTGAAGTTTTGAGTCAAGCCTGTTGATCATGGGTCGTGTCGTCCGAGCGGGCTGTGGATGAGAAAGTTGGTCGGGTGGCTTTCGGTGACCGCCCAGCGGAT
>DAITAE010000005.1:0-22307 GCA_036824445.1 Streptosporangiaceae bacterium
CGGCGTGAACATCCCGCGCACCTCGGAGGAGCAGTGGGTGTGGGGACCGAGGATTGCGCCCGGGCACGAGGAGCCCGGCGATCTCATCTTCTTCGCCGGATCCGATGGCACGACCACCTCGCCGGGGCACGTCGGGATGGTGATCGGGCACGGCATGATGATCGAGGCGTTTGCGACCGGCTTCCCGATCCGCATCGCCCCTTACCGCGGCCGGCAAGCTGTCGGCTTCACCCGCCCGTGGACGCATTCCGGCGTCGTCCTCACCAGTCAGCAAACCGCCGGCTGAAGATCAGCCCTTCTGGGCGTCCAGGTCGACGCTGAACTCGTCCACGGCCGTCTTCTCCCAGGGGCGCCGCTTCACAACCCGCAGATGCACCGGGCCGGGGCGGAGAACCCTGAACGTCAGCCTGCGGGTACCGGCCGCTCCCCGTGGCTCGGTCGGCCCCTCGTAGCGGTCGTCTGTCTGCTGCAGCGTTCCGGCGTCGATCTCGGGATGCCAGCGGTAACCGGTCGTCGGGTTTTCTGCCAGGACGACGCTCAGTTCCTCACCGACCCGGGTGGTTCGGCGGCCGCCGGAATCGTGTCGCGTCAGCTCCATGCCTGCCTCACCTTCTGTATTTTTCCACGGGACGCTGCCTCCAGAAGACGACAGGTGTGCCGTCGCACCCGGCTGGGTCTGGGCAGTGGGCACTGGGCCGTGTGCCGTAGGGAAGGCCGGGTGTGACCCGCGCAACGCAGGGGAAGGGGAGCGCCATGTTCAGTGGCCTGCTGGAATCCGGTCAGTTGTACCTGAAGTTCGATGAGGCCGTGCACGAAGGTATGCGGCTTGGCCGCAACCTGTGGCTCGATGGCCGCAGCCTCGCGCACATGGTCGAGAACGACGTCCAGGAAATGGGGATGTCTCTCAAATCCTGCGAGTGGGAACGCGTCCTGACCGTGCTTGATCAGGGGCATCTCGGCTCGTGCACCGGCAACGCCGGCACCGGCGCACTGGGCACCCAGCCGTTCTACGACGCTGTCGGCAGCGCTGTCCTGCCCAAGCCCGACGACGCGGCGGGCGCGGAGGAGTTCGCCGTCCAGCTCTACGCCGACGCCACCGTCGCCGACGGCTACCCGGGTACCTACCCGCCCGACGACACCGGCTCGTCCGGGCTCGCGATCTGCAAGGTTCTCAAGAGCCGCGGCACGATCAACGGCTATCGCTGGGCCCGGACCTCGTACGGCTTCTTGCGGCTGCTCCAGAAGGGCCCCGTGCTCCAGGGGATGCCCTGGTACAACGCCTTCTTCTCGCCAGATGCGCAAGGTTTCATCGACTCCGACCCGAACTGGGCATCGAGCGGGGTCGCCGGTGGCCACGAAATCGAGGCGGTCGCCGTCGAGCTCGACACCACCGATGCGTTCAGCAGCGTGATCACCTACGTCAACAGCTGGGGCGACAATTGGGGGGACGCAGGCCGGTTCCGGATGCGGCTGCGGACCTACGAACAGCTCAACGGGGTCGACCTGAAGCAGTACCTCATCTGACACGCGCATGATCACGGACGATCCTGCGCGAATAGCGCAGACGATCGTCCGTGATCATGGAACGTCGGGGGTGGGCGAGCCGGCCGGCCCGGGCTCGCCGGGGCGCGAGCGCCGGGACATCCTGCCCCGGCGGATGACGGGCGGCTTGGCCAGTTCCTCGGGGATCCGCAGCAGCGGGTTGCTGGCGCTGTCCACGACCTCGCCCGCGACCTCCAGCACCCGCCTGCCGCGCGCCCGGGCGGCGGATCTCAGCAGCTCGAACGCCTGCCGGGGACGGAGCCGGTGACGTTCGGCCAGCACCCCGATCGCCTGCTCGACTCGCACCCGGACGGTCAGTGCGTGCTCGAGCTGGGCCACGGTCTCCTGGAGCTGCTGGTTATCGGCCGGTTCGGCCTCAGCTGGCTCGCTCGAGTCGGCTGGCGCGGCAGGGCTGCCGGGGGTTGGCGGGCCCTCAGCCGGCAGCTCGGCGGCGAGCAGGTCGGCCAGGACCATCGCGCTGGTGAGGTCGGAGACCTCCTCATCGCCCACCCGCCAGCCGGTGGCTGTCCGCCTGACGCCGTGGTCCTGGGCGTGCCCACCCCCAGGGTCCTCACCGCGCGTGTTATAGCCGCGGGCCGGGCCGCCGTGCGGCCCAGGCGCGCCGGCCGTGCGATGACCGTGGTCGCTTCCCGCGGTCTGCGAATGCCGGCCACGGTAGGGGCCGGTCCGCCCCTGGCCACCGCGTCCTCCGTCCAGCAACTCCTGGGCTTCATCGCGTTCCCGGTCCGGGCCGGCATGCTCGTGCGCCGGCCAAGTGGCTCGGCCGGTGTACCCGTACTGCTCGCGGCTTCGGCGCCTGGAGTCCCCCGGGTCTTCCGTTTGGTCGCCTCTGGTTTCCATCATCCCGTCGTGAGCTAGCGGAGGTGCTTTCGGATCTGAACGGCTGACGGGTTCGTCAGCGCTGTTCCGTCCGGCAGGACCACGGTGGGCACCGTCTGGTTGCCGCCGTTCACGGACATCACGTAGTCCGCCGCGGCCGGATCCCGCTCGATGTCGACCTCGCTGACCTCGATTCCTTCCCGCTCAAGCTGCTTCTTCAACCGGCGACACCAGCCGCACCACGGCGTGGTGTACATCACGACCGGCTCTGACACGCGCGTCTCCTTGCCGTCCCACACTAGTTCCGGAGATGCAACACCGTGAGCATCTCCGGGCTTCCCGGGAGCGTCGGTGGGATGCGGCAGGATGGCGAACCGGATGGTCAAGGAGGTGCGGTGGAGACGTATCGCCCGGATGAGGACGGCCCCGAGGCCGTGCTCGCCGCGCTCGATCCCGAGCAGCGGGAGGTCGCGCTGGCCACCCGGGGGCCCATCTGTGTGCTGGCCGGCGCCGGGACCGGCAAGACCCGGGCGATCGCGCACCGGATCGCTTACGGGGTCCGCATCGGTGTGGTCAACCCGGGTCACGTACTGGCCGTTACCTTCACGACCCGGGCGGCGGGTGAACTGCGGGGACGGCTGCGCCAGCTCGCTGGGGCCGCCGGCGGCGGCATGGAACAGGTGCAGGCGCGCACCTTCCACGCCGCGGCGCTGCGCCAGCTCATCCACTTCTGGCCGCGCACGGTGGGGGGAAGGCCACCCGCGGTACTCGATTCCAAGATGAGCCTGCTCACCGAGATAGCCCGGGAGTTGCGCGTGGGCGTCGGCCTGCCCGAGCTGCGCGATATCGCTGGCGAGGTCGAGTGGGCCAAGGTCACCCAGGTGCGGCCGGGCGACTACCCTGCGGCTGCCCTTGCCGCCGGGCGTAACCCCCCGCTGGACGCGGAGGCCACCGCCCGCGTGTATGACGCGTACGAGAAGCTGCGCCGGGAGCGGCACCTGGTGGACTTCGAGTCCGTGCTGGAACTCACCGCCGCCATCCTCGCCGAGCACCCTCTCGCCGCTGCCGAGGTCGCCGACCGGTACCGCTACTTCGTGGTCGATGAGTTCCAGGACGTCAACCCGCTTCAGAAGCTGCTGCTCGACACCTGGACGGCCGGCCGTGACGACGTGTGCGTGGTCGGCGACCCACACCAGACCATCTACTCGTTCACCGGTGCCACCCCCGCCTACCTCACCGGATTCACCGCCACGTTCCCGCACGCCACGGTGGTGCGGCTGGTGCGTAACTATCGCTCGACCCCGCAGGTGGTCGCCCTGGCCAACCGGCTGAGCGGCGCGATTCCCGACCGGCGCAGGCGTTCGCAACGCGATGTGCCGCTGCCCGGCGGTGCCCCGCTCGTCGCGCAGCGCGCCGCCGGCCCGGAACCGGAATTCGCCGGCCATGAGGACGAGGTGGCGGAGGCAGAGGCGGTCGCCACGCGGGCGGCCGAGCTCGTCGCGTCTGGAGTTCTGGCCAGCGAGATGGCCGTGCTGGTGCGCGTCAACGTCCAGACGGAGCGTTTCGAGCAGGCGCTCGCGCAGGCGGGTGTGCCCTTCCAGGTGCGAGGGACGGAACGGTTCTTCGGACGGGCCGAAGTGCGCCAGGCGATGGGGATGCTGCGGGCTGCCGCCGCCGCTCCAGCCACCGCCGCGGCTCCAGCCGCCGCCGAGGTCAGGCACGTCCTGTCGGGGATCGGCCTGACCGAGAAGCCACCGCCGGGCCGGGGATCGGCCCGGGAGCGCTGGGAATCCCTGGCGGCGCTGGCCCGGCTCGCAGATGATTTCTGCGCGATCACGCCCGGCGCGGGGCTCGCCGAGGTCGTCGCCGGGCTCGCCCACCGGGCCGCGATCGAGCTTCCCCCGGCTCCGGATGGGGTGACCGTGGCCTCGCTGCACGCGGCGAAGGGGCTGGAGTGGGATGTGGTGTTCCTGCCCGGCCTCACCGAGGGGAACCTGCCGATCGTTCATGCCCAGACCGGCGCGGCGGTCGCCGAGGAGCGGCGGCTGCTCTACGTGGGCGTGACCAGGGCCCGCGAGCGGGTGTATCTGTCATGGGCGCTGGCCCGCTCCCCTGGTGGGCGGCCGTCCCGCACGCCGTCGCGGTTCCTGGACGGCCTCCGCCCCCGGCGCCTAGCCGGTGGCGCCAGGGACCGCGAAGCACCGGACGGCGGAGCGGCGGACCGCGGAGCACGGCGTCATGCTTCCGGCGTCCCCGGCGACGGATCGGGACGGCCCGGGCGGTACGGTGCCCCGGTACCGGCGTTGCCCGAAGGAGCGCCCGCGTCCGCTAGCGCGGCCGATGCGGGCCCATGAGGGCGGGAGCGCATGAGAGCTGAAGGCGGCCGTGAGCGAGACCCTGGACCGGCTGGTGGACCTGCTCAACCTCGAGCAGATCGAACTCGACATCTTCCGCGGCCGCAGCCCGGACGACCGCCGGCAGCGGGTGTTCGGCGGACAGGTGGCCGGCCAGGCCCTGGTGGCCGCGGGCCGCACCGTGCCAGCCGACCGGCCCGTGCATTCGCTGCACGCCTACTTCATCCGGCCCGGCGACCCGGCGGTGCCGCTCGTTTACATCGTGGACCGGGTGCGGGACGGCAGGTCCTTCACGACGCGGCGGGTGTCGGCTATCCAGCACGGCAAAACGATCTTTACCTTGTCCGCGTCGTTCCACCGTGACGAGCCGGGCCTGGTCCATGCCGCACCGATGCCGTCGGTGCCGCCGCCGGAAAGCGTGATGACCGTTGCCGAGCGGCTGGAGAAGCTGACCGGCGAGCCCGCCCACGAGTTCTTCGCGAACAGCCCGATCGACCTGCGCGTCGTCGGGCCGCTCACCTACGAGGCGCAGCGTGACCCATCGCTGCGCGCCGACCGCAACCTGGTCTGGCTGCGGGCCGATGGCGACCTGCCGGACGACCCCCTGCTGCATGTGTGCCTGATGACCTATGCCTCCGACATGACACTGCTGGACACCGTCCTGCTGCGGCACGGCCTGTCCTGGGCGGATGGGCACACGCGCGGGGCGAGCCTCGACCACGCGATGTGGTTCCATCGCCCGTTCCGCGCCGACCGGTGGCTCCTGTACGCCCAGGACTCCCCGGTGGCGGCCGGCGCCAGAGGCCTCGCCCGCGGCGAGGTGTTCACCGCCGAGGGCGAGCTGGTGGTGTCGGTTGTACAGGAGGGACTCATCCGGACCACGCCCTGACGCGGCCCGCGTCCCGGGTGTGACATACCGGTAGCGTCACGGTGACGAAGATCCACCGAAAAAGCAGTTGCCCCATGGGCGGTGGCCTACTTAGGCTGTTGCGATGTGTACAGGTGGGCCAACGACGCTGCGCGGGAGGAGGTGCCCACATTGAGTAACAGCGTGCTCAGCCATGCCGCCGGCGAGCGGTGTGTCTGGTTCTCTCCGGCTGCACAGGGCACCCGTCTGCCCATCGGCGTTTTGGCCACGCCTGCCAGCGCCACTGGTGCCTTCGCGGGGCCGCGGCCGAAGCAGCACGACCGGACGCAGGTCGCCGTGCAGCAGATCACCAACAACATGTACCAGGAAATGGCCCGTATCACCGCCAATGGCGGTGCTCAATCGGGTTCGCATCCGGCGTGGGATCCGGTCTAGAAAGACCGGCCTAGATCCCCAAAGGCCGCGGACCCGAAAACCGGGTCCGCGGCCTTAGCTATGTGCCGGGCCGCGTGACCTCAGCCGATGAGACCGACGAGCAGGACGAGGCACGAGAGGGGAATGGACATGTACCCGCCCGGCACCACCGCCGTTGCACCGGGCACGACGGGGCTGGAAACGGAGTCCGTACCAGGAGTAAGGGGAACCGGGAGAGGTCAGGGCGCACCCGGCGCGGTGCCGCGGCAGATGGCTTCTTCCGGAGCGAACGGCGCCATCGTGCCGGTGGCGCACACAAGGTCGGCTCTGCCGTGCGTTAGCGATCCGGACTTGTTCTTCGCCGAGTCCCCGCAGGACGTCGAGACGGCCAAGGCCATGTGCCGCGGGTGTGCGGTGAGGCTCGCCTGCCTCGCGGGCGCCCTGGAGCGCCAGGAACCGTGGGGCGTGTGGGGCGGCGAGCTCTTCCTGCGCGGCACGGTGGTGCCCCGCAAGCGGCCGCGAGGGCGTCCACGCAAGACCGACGTGGCGGCCTAGGTCCGGCCTTCAGGTCATAGGGAGCAGTGAAAGGCGGTGAGAAACGTGTACCCCTACGTAAAGCTTGGGACGATCCGGCATCGGGAGATGCTGGCGCGCGCAGAGCAGATGCGCCAGCGGCGGCAGCTCCGGGCGGTGTCGAAGGCGTCCCGGCGCGTAGAGCGCGCACGGAAGCGCCTTTCCCAGGCCCAGCGCGACGCCCGGCAAGTGAGCAGGGAGCTCAGAGGGTCCTGGGTTTGACGCGGATCATGGCCCTGGTTCGCCCGCATGAAGCGGGCGAACCAGGGCCATGTGCGTGCGGGCTCCGGGCGTTCGGTAACACCCGGCCGGGCCTCACCGGCCCGGGCTTCACCGGGCCGGGCTCAGCGCGTCGGGCTCGTCGGGCCGGGTCAGCGCGTCGGGCTCCCCGGGTTGGCTCAGCCCGTCGGGTTGGCTCAGCGCGTCGGGTTGGCTCAGAGCGTCGGGATGGCTGACCAGCTCGGCGGCGGGCTTGCGTGACCAGGGGTCGTCGGAGTAGCCGGGCATCCATCTGAGCATTTCCGCCCGGTACGGTCCTTCGCATTCGAGCTGGCACAGCACCCCGATGCCGGCGGTCGAGACCCGGTGGATCAGCACGTACGAGGGGGGCAGGTTGAGCCGCCGGCTCATGTTGGTGGCACGTGGGTCGGTCACCCGCGTGGCCTCGCCGCGCAGCCACTCCCGGCTGAACCGGAACCTCTCCAGCCTGGACGGCTCCGCCAACGGCGCCAGGAACGCGCGCAGCGCCTCCGGGTCGAACTCGATGTCCGGCCTGAGGAACCCCTGGTCGCGCAGCTCCTGCTCGGCGGGCCCCAGATCGGCGCCATCGTGCACCATGCGCAGCAGGCGGCCGATGAACGGCGGGAACCCGCCGGGGAGCCGGTCCACGGCGCCGAAGTCCAGCACGCCAAGCCGCCCGTCCTCCAGCAGCCGGAAGTTGCCGGGGTGGGGGTCGGCATGGAGCAGTCCCGCGCGGGCTGGCCCGGAGAACAGAAAGCGGACGAACAGCAGCCCGACCCGGTCACGCTCCTCCTGCGAGCCGTCACTGATGATCTTGGACAGTGGAATTCCGTCTATCCACTCGGTGACCAGGACATGGCTGGTGCCGACGACCACGTCGGGCACGAAGATGTCCGGATCCCCGGCATAGGCGACCGCAAAGGCGTGTTGCGACGTGGCTTCGAGGTGGTAGTCAAGCTCTTCCGCGACCCTGGCACGCAACTCGTCGAGCAGTGGCCTCACCTCGAGCCCGGGCATCAGCACAGCGAACAGCCGTGCGACCCGGCTCAGCTGGTTGAAGTCGCTGAGCAACGCACGCCCGGCACCCGGATACTGGATCTTTACCGCCACCTCGCGCCCATCCCGCCAGCGGGCGCGGTGTACCTGCCCGATCGACGCTGCCGCGGCTGGCCTGTCATTGAACTCGGCGAACTGGTCGCGCCAATCCGGGCCGAAATCCTCGGCGAGCACGCGATGCACAGTGCCGGTCGGCAGCGGCGGCGCGGATTCCTGCAACTTGGTCAGCGTCGCTCGGTAAGGGCCCGCGATCTCCGGCGGAAGCGCGGCCTCGAAGATCGACAGGGCCTGCCCGAACTTCATCGCGCCGCCCTTGAGCTCGCCGAGCACACGGAAGATCTGGTCGGCCGTACGGTGCTGGATCTCGGCCGCTACAAGCTCCGCGGGCCGGCCACCCAGCCGTTTGCCCAAGCCCAGCGCGGTGCGACCGGCCAGTCCGACCGGCAAGGTTGCCAGCTTTGCCGTGCGAGTGATCGCTCGGCGGGGGAGATCGTTCACAACACACATTGTCGGTCACAAATCGCCCCGCCTGCCACATCCACAGCGATCATGTGGCTCCCATGTCCGCCGTCGCCACTGCCAATCAGGAAGGACGAGCTCCAGCGTGCCGTTGGTCACAGCAGTGGCCGATACAGGCCGGTCGACGAAGGCGAGCGTCTGCGCGGCGGCCTGGGCGGCGACGGCTGCCGCCAGCACGGTGTCGCAGGCGGGTGGCTCCGCGCCGCCGCGGCTGAGCTGGGCGAGGATGAGCGGCCAGGCGGGGTCGCGTTCGGCCCGGGTCAGCTCGAGGCATCGCAGGCATGCGGTGTCCCCCGGCAGAACCAGCGGGCCGACCACGCCGATGGCCTCGCTGGCCGCCGCAGCGAGGTGCGGGACGTTGTCCCGTTTGAGTGCCTCGGGCAGCTCGCGGCGGTAGGTGTCAGCGAGGATCACGAGGTCGGGGCGGTAGCTGGTCCCGGCCGGGACGGACCTACCGATGGGTGGCGGAGAGCCGGCAGGCGGCGGAGAACCGGACGGCGGCGAAGGACCCATGAGCAGGGGAGGAGCAGGATCCGGCCCAGAGCCGGGCGGCCGCCCGGTGCTGATCACCATCCCGATGCCAGAGGCGGCGAGCATGCTGGCGACGCATAAGCCGATCCGGCTCAGGCCTTCCACACGCACGCACGCACCCTGGCGCCGGGCCAGAATCCGGGCCCCGCCGTCGCCATCGCCGTGTGCCAGGGCCGCTGTGGCCAGTTCCGGTGCCAGCCGGGTACGCAGGCCGTGCGGCATCGCGCGGAAGGCGCTGCCCGGGAAGTCGTACAGGGCGCCCCCCACCGCGAGCAGGGTGATGATCCGGTCCGCCACCTCCGCGGAAATACCGAACTCGCCGGCTGCGGCCAGGAGCTGGGCGAGGTCGCGGCTGCCGTCAAGGAGGCCGAGCAGTACCGCCGCCCCGCGCATTCCGGTCAAGGCGATGGCCCGGCGAGGGTCGACGCCGATCTGGACGGTGTCGCGGTTGCGCCAGACCGCCAGTAAGCCTGGCTTGAGGGCGGGTCTCATGGGGTCATCGTGACGCGGCGTTCTGACATTCTGGACGGCGTTGTGCCGCACCGGCCCATGACGCCGCGTGGCGGCTGGTGCGCATGAGCCCGGAATGGCGGCGGGTGTCAGCTTGCCGCCGGTCACTTGCCGAGACCATTTGGGCGGGACTTGCCAGAGCAATTGCCTGGGTCAGCTTCGGCGGAGGAAACGATGACAGGCGATGGATGGGCTCCCCGGGCGGAACCAGCCAGCCCGAAGCCGGCGGTTCCGTTGCTGGCCGAACGCCCCCTTCCCCGGAAGTGACGGCAGCCTGCGACCCGGGGACACCTGCTTGCGACGCTAGGCGGGGCCTCGGGCCGCGGTCAAACAACGCGGTGGACAACGTTGTGGATAGCCTGGGGAGAACGCCGAGTTTCCCTGTGGATGCCCACGGGAAAGGCTTGTGAATTCCGGGGATTGGTCGCCAGAAAGGGACTCCAGAACTGGGGTGCTTCCATCCACCGGCTGTGGAAAGAGATTTGTGCGGCCGAAGCGCCCTCGCACCCAGGATGGGAGCGTCCGGTCACCGGGCATCCCGGCCCCGGGCGGTCACGTCACCGACATGCTCGGTTACCTAAGGTGGTTCGCTCGCGGTGTCCAATTAGCCGGAGGTGCCGCCGGGGGCCTCGTCTTCCGGAGGCGCGCCACCGGGCCCCGGGCCATCCGGCGGCTCCTCGCCGGCGGGTCCATCGCCCTCCGTGGCGCCGGCCGTCTCGTCGAGCGCGGACATATCCAGTTCCGGCCGGCCGCGGACGAAACCATCCGGGTCGTCGAAGTCCTCGTCGGTGGGCAGCAGGTCCGGGTGCGCCCACACGGCGTCCCGCCCGGCGGTGCCCCTGACGTCGGTCAGCCGGCGCCAGATGAGGGCCGCCTCACGCAGCTTGCGGGGCCGTAGTTCGAGGCCGACCAGGGTAGCGAAGGTGCGCTCGGCAGGGCCACCGGTGGCCCGCCGCCGCCTGCTCGCCTCGGCGAGCGCGGTGGCGTGCGGAAGCCGGTTACCCGCGGCCTCGTCGACGACCGTCGCCACCCAGCCTTCGACGAGCGCGAGAGCGGTCTCCAGCCGGGAAAGGGCCGCCTTCTGCTGCGGGGTGTCTTCCGGCTGGAACAGGGCAGCCCCGGAGAGTGCCTCGCGCAGCGCATCCGGGTTGGCCGGATCGATCTGCGGCATAGCCTCGCGCAGCCGCGAGGCATCCACCGTGATGCCCCGCGCATATTCCTCGACCGCGTTGAGCAGATGAGCCCGGAGCCAGGGCACATGAGCGAACAGCCGGTGATGTGCCGCTTCCCGGAGCGCGAGGAAGAGCCTCACCTCATCCGCGTCGACCGACAGCCCTTCGCCGAATCCGGCGACACCCGCCGGGAGGAGCGCGGCCGTGCCCTCGGGCCCCAACGGCAGGCCCACGTCGGTCGAGCTCACGACCTCACGCGCGAGCGCGCCGATGGCCGCGCCCGTCTGCGAGCCGACCATCATCCCGCCGATACGGCGCATCATCGCACCGAGACCGGTGAGGCCACCCCCCATGGCCTGCAAGGCCGTGCTCAGTTCTTCGGGCAGTCCCCCGCCGAGTTCGCCGGGGGCGTCGGAGAGCATCCCGCTCATCGCCTCGACCGCCTTCTCGGCGATCGGGTCGCAGAGCTTGGACCACACCGGCAGCGTGGCCTCCACCCATTCCGAACGGCTCCACGCCTGCACCTGGCGGACACCGCTGGAGAAGTTGGTCACTTCATCGAGCCACAGGTCAGCTAGCCTGACCGCCTCGGTGATCTTGCTGCGGTCCGCGTCCAGTACGCTCGGGTCGCCCTCGGCAGCCAGCGCGTGGCGCGCTACGTTCTTGGCGAGATCCCAGTTCACCGGCCCGCCCTGCCAGGACATCAGGTCGGCGAACTGACGCAGTGCGTCCGCGAACTGCTGCGGATCCCCAAGCGGACCGAAGGGGCCACCCTCTTCCGGCGGGCCGCCGGAAGAACCAGAACCACCAGACCCGCCGGAACCCCTGCCCTGGCCACCGGGCAGGCCGAAGCCAAAGGGAGGATCAGCCATCTGGGTGGCCTCTCAGGCAGGATGGAACGGTCATGCAAACCACGTTATCCCGGGAGCAGCACCCGTGAGCACCGCACCAGCCGAGGTTCGCCGTGGGCGCACCGGGGAGGGCCGCCCATCCGGCCATGATGATCGCGACGCGGACGCGGCCGGCCAGCTCCGGCGCGCCGGGTCCGGTGGGGACGCCGACGCCCAGTGTGGCGGCGGATCCATTCCAAGCGCACGCGGCCGGCACGACGCCGGGTCCGGAAGGAGCGCGGACGGCCAGTGCGACGTCGTGTCCGGTGCGGCCGTTGCGGCAGAGGGGCCGCGGACTCCGGGCGGCCGCGGCACAACCGCGGCAGGCAAGCCGCCGGCCTCCGGACAGTCCGCCTCCGCACGATCGGTCTCTGCACGGTCGGCCTCCACGCCGTCGGACACCCTTATGACGGTCGCCACTCCGCCAGCCAGCGGGCGCCCGGTGGCGGGGCCAGGGCCGGTGGTGGCGATCACCGGGGCCGCTCACGGGCTGGGCCACGCGCTGGCCGTCAGACTCGCCGCCTCGGCCAGGGTCGGGCGGGTAGTCGCGATCGACGACCATCGTGGCGACGTGGCGGGGGTGACCTGGCGCCTGGCGGATGTCCGCGACCCGGCACTGGCCGGGCGCCTGACCGGCGTGGACGTCCTCGTGCACACCGACGTGGACCTGGGGGACTCCGACTACCGCGCCCGGCGGGCGTTCAACGTCCGTGCCGCGCAGACGGTGCTCACGGCCGCGGCGGCCGGGCGTGTCGCCAGCGTGATCCTGGTGACCAGTGCGATGGTCTACGGCGCTCGGCCGGACAACCCGGTGCCCCTGGCGGAGACGGCGCCCCTCGCCGCCGACACCGACGGAAGCGTGGCTGGCGATCTTCTGGAGATCGAGCATCTGGCGGAGCGGTCCCCTCGCACCCACCCAGGCGTGACGGTCGCCGTGGTGCGGCCAGCGGCGCTCGTCGGCGATGGGGTCGACACGCTGGTGGCGAGGCATTTCGAGGCAGCCCGGCTGCTGACGGTCAAGGGCTGCGCGCCGCGCTGGCAGTTCTGCCAGGTCGATGACCTCGCTTCCGCGCTCGAGCTGGCCGTGGCCGGGGATGTGACAGGGAACTTCGCCGTCGGCTGCGACGGCTGGCTGGAGCAGGAGGAGGTGGAGGAGATCAGCGGCTTGCGCCGGATGGAACTGCCGGCCGCGCTCACCCTCGGCACCGCGCAGCGGCTTCACCGGATCGGGATCGCCCCTGCTCCCATCAACGATCTGCGGTATCTGGTCTACCCGTGGGTCGTGGACTGCCGGACGCTGCGCGAGGCGGGCTGGCGCCCGGCCCACGACAACGCGGCCGTCCTGCGGGCCCTCATGGACGCCAGGGCGCTGCACCGTGCGTCGGCGCGCCGCATCCCGCGTAAGGAAGCGACCATCACCGCGGCCGGGGCCACGGTCGCGGTCATCGGCACCGCTGCGATCGTGCGCGCCGCCCGCCGCCGCAGGCGCGGCAGCTAGCGCCCCGCCGCCGCAGGCGGCCGTGTGCCCTTGAGCATCGGCGGCCCTGGGAGCCGACCGAGCGTCCCGAGGCCGCGCCGTCGGCTGTATGGGCGCGAGACGGGTACCTTTGCTCCGTGAACGTGGTCAGGCTCGCCGAGTTGCGGGACACGCCGCTGTCGGTGGACGAGGTGCTGGCCGCCGTCGCCGATCCCGGGGCGGGCGGCATCGCGCTGTTCGTGGGTGCGGTCCGCGACCACGACGCGACCAGGGAAGTTACCAAGCTTTCCTACAGCGCACACCCGTCCGCGGCTGCCGAGCTGCGGACCGTGGCCGAAAAGGTGGCAGCGGGCTTCGACGTCCGGGCCATGGCCGCGGTGCACAGGGTCGGAGACCTGAACGTCGGTGATCTCGCCGTGGTGGTGGCCGTCGCCTGTCCGCACCGCGGCGAGGCGTTCCAGGCCTGCCGCACCCTGATCGACAACCTGAAGCATGACGTGCCGATCTGGAAGCACCAGCGGTTCGGGGACGGCACGAGCGAATGGGTGAACGGTGCCTAGCCTGAGGACGGCCTCCCGCCGTCAGCTGACCTTGTTCATCGCGGTCTCCGGGGTGCTGGTCGCTGCGGTGGCGGCGGTGATCCTTCCGGTTCCCTACGTGATCCTGAGCCCCGGGCCCACCCTCAACACCATAGGCAAGGGCCCGGCCGGCCGTTCGCTGATCCAGATCGCCGGCCACCCGACGTACCCGACCGCCGGCCACCTGAACCTGGTCACGGTGTCCTTCCAGGGCGGCCCCTCGGACTCGCTCAACGTCTTCGCCGCCCTCCGGGCCTGGCTGACACCACACGAGGCGGTGGTGCCGGAACAGGAACTGTTCGGCCCCGGCCAGACCCAGCAGGAGGTGGTCAGGCAGGACACGCAGCAGATGGCAAGCTCGCAGCAGACGGCCACCGCGGCCGCGCTGTGCGCGCTGGGGATCAACTTCAAGACGGTGGACACCATCGTCACGGTCGCGAAGGGGTTTCCCGCGGCCGGCGTGCTGCGGCGGGGTGATGTCATCACGGCGGTGGACGGCAAGCCGGTTACCTGCAAGATGAGCTCGGCGCCGATGATCCGCGCCCGCGCGCCGGGCGCCCCGGTCACCCTCACCATCGCCCGGACCGTGGGCGGCCATCGGGTCACCAAGGTGGTCCACCTGAAGACGCGCGCTACCGGAGGCCGCGCCGTTATCGGCGTCTCTGTCTCGGAGAGCTACGTGTTCCCCTTCAGGGTCAAGATCAGGGTGGGCGACATCGGCGGCCCGAGCGCCGGCCTCATGTTCGCGCTTGGCATCGTGGACAAGCTGACCCCGGGGAACCTGACCGCCGGCAAGTTCGTTGCCGGCACAGGCGAGATCTCCGCGGACGGCACGGTCAGCCCCATCGGCGGCATCCAGCAGAAGATGGTCGGGGCGCGGCAGGCCGGCGCGACCGTGTTTCTGACCCCGGCCGCCAACTGCGCGGATACCTCCGGAGCCGTTCCGCAAGGGATGCGCCTGGTCAAGGTGAGCACCCTGGCCGGTGCCATGAGTGCGCTCAAAGCACTCGCGGCGGGCCGGAGTGTCCCGTCCTGCTGAGGATGGGCGGCACGGCCGTCCCCCGGGGAGGCATGGCATGATCGCGGTAGATTGGCGCCTCACGAACTTCCGCACCGCTGCGACCAGGCTGCCCCGCCATTTGGCCGCGCCGCGGCCTGACATGAGGGGGACCGGTTGAGCTTCCGGCCGTCCGGGCCTGCGCGCCCGCCAGACACCAGGGTGGCGCTCAAGCTTCCCCGCTGGCCCCGCAGCCTGGTGCCGGTCCTGGCCGGGCTGATCGCCCTCGTGGTGCTGCTCGTCATCGTCTCCGGGATATGGACGGACTTCCTGTGGTACCGCTCGGTCCACTATGGGTCGGTCTTCGGCGTCACCTACGGCACGCGGTGGGCGCTCTTCTTCGTCGGCGGGATCTTCATGGCCCTGGTGACCGGCCTCAACGCCGTTGTCGCCTACCGGCTCCGGCCGGCCTACCGCCCGGTCGCGTCGCAACGGCCCGGGGTCGAGACCTACCGGCTGGCCGTCGACCCGCACCGGCGGCTCCTGCTCGGGATCGTGCTCGGCCTCATCGGCCTCATCACCGGCATCAGCACTGCAGGTGCCTGGCGGACGTGGCTCTTGTTCATCAACCAGGTTCCGTTCGGCCATACAGACCCTCAGTTCCACCTGGACATCTCGTTCTTCGTCTTCACCTATCCGTTCATCCGGCTGGTGATCGGCTACCTGTTCGCCGCCGTCCTGTTGTCGCTGGCGATAGCGCTGGGAGTGCACGGGCTCTACGGTGGGCTCCGGGTGCAGGGCCGGCGGGTGCGGGCGACCATGGGCGCCCAGACGCAGCTGTTCATCCTCCTAGGGGCGTTCGTCCTGCTCAAGGGGGTGGCCTACTGGTTCGACCGCTACGGCATCGACTTCTCCCAGCGCGGGACGGTGACGACCGGGGCGTCCTATACCGACGTCAACGCGGTCCTGCCGGCCAAGACGGTGCTTGCGGTGATCGCGATACTGTGCGCGGTGCTGTTCTTCGCCGGCGCGGTCCGGCGCAGCGCGATGCTGCCCGCCGTCGGGTTCGGCCTGCTGGTGCTGTCGGCGATCCTCATCGGCGGTGTCTACCCAGCGATCATCCAGCAGTTCGTGGTCAAGCCGAACGAGCTGGCGAAGGAATCCAAGTACATCTCCAGGGAGATCAAGGAAACCCGGGCCGCCTACAACGTCGGCGGCGCGACGGTGATCCCGTATCCGGGCTCCCCGGTGGTGCAGCCCAGCCAGCTCGCGGGGCGGGTGACGAGCCTGCCTGGCCTGCGGCTGATGGACCCCGCCGTGCTGCCGCGGACGTTCGAGCAGCTCCAGCAGGTCAAGGGCTTCTACCAGTTCCCGGACATGCTGTCGGTGGACCGCTACCTGCTGCCCGGCGGCGGGCAGCTTCCGCAGGACCTGGTGGTGGCGGTCCGCGGGATGGGCGGGCCCCCCCAGGGCCAGGGCAACTGGGTCAACACTCACCTGGTCTACACGCACGGCTTCGGGTTCGTGGCCGCCAAGGCGAACGCGGTCGGGCCCGGCGGCGACCCGGCGTTCGTGGAGAGCGACATCCCGCCGCACGGTCAGCTCGGCGGGTTCGAGCCGCGGGTTTACTTCGGCCAGCAGGAGAATCCCTACGCGATCGTCGGCGGGCCACCCAACCGGCCACCGGGGGTGGGGCAGGAGCTTGACTACCCGGTCGAGAGCGCGAGCGGTCAGGTGAACTACACCTATACAGGGACCGGCGGCGTGCCAGTGGGCTCCCCGCTGAACCGTTTCCTGTACGCCGTCAAGTTCCGTGAGCTGAACATCCTGCTGTCCGGCGCGATCAACAGCTACTCGAAGATCCTCTACGACCGCCAGCCGCTCGACCGGGTCGCCAAGGTGGCCCCGTTCCTGACGCTGGACGGCAACCCGTACCCGGTGGTCGCCGACAACCGCATCCTGTGGGTCGTGGACGGCTACACGACTTCAAATCTCTATCCATATTCGGAACGCATCGGCCTGCCGCAGGCCACCTCCACCAGCCAGGACCCCACCGGGGCGATAGCCGGGCAGCAGTCGGGCCAGATCAACTACCTGCGCAACTCGGTCAAGGCAGTGGTGGACGCCTACACCGGGGCGGTCACCCTCTACCAGTGGGGGCCCTCCGACCCGCTGCTGCAAGCCTGGGAGAACGCGTTCCCCGGCGTCATCAAGGCGAAAAGCCAGATCCCGGGCTACCTGCTGCCGCACCTGCGCTACCCGCAGGACCTGTTCGAGGTCCAGCGCCAGATCCTCGCCAAGTACCACGTCGAGAACCCGCAGTCGTTCTACGGCGGGCAGAACTTCTGGACCGTGCCGAACGACCCCACCGGCACCGGCAGCGCGGGCACCCTGAATCAGCCGCCGTACTACCTGACCATGACCATGCCCGGCTACCACCAGCCGGCGTTCTCGCTGACGACCACCCTGGCGCAGAAGGCGCGGCCGAACCTGGCCGCCTACATGGCGGTCGAGAGCAACCCGCAATCCGGTTACGGAGTGATAAGGATCCTCCAGCTGCCGCAGGCCGCCGCCATCCTGGGCCCTGAGCAGGTGCAGAACGCTTTCGAGTCCTTCACGAGCGCGTCCAAGGAACTTTCGCTGTTCCGGCAGGGCGGCTCGTCGGTGATCCCGGGGAACCTGATCGCCCTGCCGCTGGGCGGCGGCCTCCTGTACGAAGAGCCGATCTACATCCAGGCCGCCGGGGGCGCCAGCACGGGCTCCTACCCAACCCTGAGACGGGTGTTCGTGTACTTCGATGGCCAGGTCGGGTACGGCACGTCGCTGCAGAACGCGCTCGCGCAGGTCTTCACCGGCCTGCCGAGCGCCGGCCAGGGCGTTCCCAGCGGGCCCGGCAACACGGGCGCGGTCAGCGCGGCCGTCCGCAGGTTCCTGCAGCAGGCGCAGCAGGACTACGCGACGGCGCAGGACGCCCTGCGGAGAGGCGACTTCGCCGCCTACGGCAAGGCCATCGCCAGCATGAAGCAGGCGCTCGACAACGCGCAGCGGGCCGCCAGGACCGGATCAGGCGGTGCCCCGGGAGGCACCCCGTCGCCGTCGCCGTCACCGACCGCCGCCAGCCCCAGCCCGTCATCGTCCGGCTAACCGGGCGGGCCGGTGGGCGTGCCGGTGCCCACGGGCGCCCGCCCCGTTGGGCCCGGTTCGCCGGAGAACGGACCGCCTCCGTGCGGGCGCGGCGGTGCTCACGAGCAGCCCCGCGGAAGGCGTACGCTCGGTGGAGGGGACATCCATCAGGAATGCTGACGAGGGCAAGCATCCGCGTACCCGGGCCGTGAGCCCGGGAAAGGAGCGAAACTGGCCGTGGCGCCTCGAGTGCTCATAGATGCGACCGCGGTGCCCGCGGATCGCGGGGCGTTGGGCCGCTATGTGGACGGCTTGGTGGCCGCTCTTGGATCCGCGGGTGCCGACCTCGCCGTGGCCTGCCAGCGCAACGACGAGGAGCGGTACGGGCGGCTGGTGCCTAGTGCCCGCATCGCGGCAGGCCCCGCCGCGATCGCCCACCGCCCCGCCCGGCTGGCCTGGGAGCAGACCGGGCTGCCACTCGTCGCCCAGCAGGTCGGTGCCGACGTCCTGCACGTGCCGCACTACTCGATGCCGCTGCACCCCGGCGTGCCGGTCGTGGTCACCATCCACGATCTGACGTTCTTCACCGAGCCGGATGCGCACTCCCCGGTCAGCGCCACCTACTTCAAGTCGGCGATCCGCACCGCGGTCCGCCGGGCGACCCGGCTGCTGGTCCCGTCCAAGGCCACCCGGGACGAGCTCGTGCGGGTGCTCGCCGCCGACCCGACCAAAATCGACGTCGCCTATCACGGCGTGGACCACTCGCTGTTCCACCAGCCCAGCCCCGACCAGGTGCGGCACGTCTCGGACCGGCTCGGCCTGCACGGCATGCCATACGTGGCATATCTCGGGGGCCTGGAGCCGCGCAAGAACGTGCCTGCGCTGATCACCGGCTGGGCCGCGGCCGTGTCCGACCGTCCCGACCCGCCAGCGCTGGTGCTCGCGGGCGGCAGCGGCTGGAGCGAGGAAGTGGACGAGGCCGTCGCCTCGGTTCCCGCCCACCTGCGCCTCGTGCGCCCTGGGTACCTGCGCTTCAGCGACCTTCCCGGCTACCTCGGGGGTGCCCTCGTGGTCGCCTTCCCCAGCCGGGGGGAGGGTTTCGGCCTGCCGGTGCTTGAGGCGATGGCCTGCGCGGCACCGGTGCTGACCACTCACCGGGCGTCGCTACCCGAGGTCGGCGGCGACGCGGTCGCCTACACCGAGCCGGATGCGGACAGCATCCAGGCCGCGCTGCGCGCATTGCTCGACGACCCGGTGCGCCGGGAGGCGCTGGGCGCCGCCGGGCACGCCCGTGCCCAGGAGTTCACCTGGGCCGCATCTGCCGAGGCGCATCTCGCGTCCTACCTGCGTGCGGCCGGGCAGCGAGACGAGTAATCTGCCTCTCCATGGCATCACGGCCCGCGCTACCTGACCGCCGGGAGCCGCTGGAAGCCATCCTGCTCGTCGGTGGCCAGGGCACGCGGCTGCGCCCGCTGACCATCAGCACGCCCAAGCCGCTGCTGCCTACCGCCGGGGTACCCTTCCTCGCCCACCAGCTGGCCAAGGCGTCCGCCGCCGGCGTTACCCGGGTGGTCCTCGCCACCTCGTACCGGGCCGAGATGTTCGCGGACAGCCTCGGTGACGGCTCCGCGTTCGGCGTGGAGATCGTCTATGTCCAGGAGGACACCCCGCTCGGCACCGGCGGCGCGATCAGGAACGCGGCGCGGGCGCTGCGCAGCGACCCCGGCGATCCCGTGCTGGTGCTGAACGGGGACGTGCTGTCCGGCCACGATCTCCTCGCCCAGCTCGAACTGCACAACAAGGCGGAGGCCGCGGTCACCCTGCATCTGGTCGAGGTCAGCGACCCGGCCCGGTTCGGCTGTGTGCCTACCGACGGCCATGGGCGGGTGACCGCGTTCCTGGAGAAGACCCCACAGCCGGTCACCAACCGGATCAACGCGGGCTGCTACATCTTCCGGCGCGACGTCATCGAGGAGATCCCGCCGGGCGTGGTGACCTCCGTGGAACGGGAGACGTTTCCCGCCCTGATCGCGAGCGGCGCGGTGGTGATGGGCTACCAGGAGACCGCGTACTGGCTCGACGTGGGTACCCCCGAGGCATTCGTTCAGGGATCATGTGATCTTGTCCTGGGCCGGCTCACCTCGCCCGCTCTCGCGCCTGGCAGCGGGGTGCCGGGTGAGGCGCTGCTGCTCGGCGGGGCGCAGGTGGACGAGCAAGCGCAGGTAGGCGGCGGGACCGTGGTCGGGGCTGGCTCGGTGATCGCGGCTGGGGCACGGGTCGAGGGCAGCGTCCTGTTCGACGGGGTGCGGATCGGCCCGGACGCGCGGGTCAGCGCCTCCGTGCTGGGCCACGGCGTGCGGATCGGCGAGTCGGTCGTCCTCGACGGAGCCGTGATCGGCGATGATGTGAGCGTGGCCAGCGGGAACGAGCTACGTGCGGGCATGCGGGTATGGCCGGGGGTGGACCTCGGACCGACGTCGGTCCGCTTCTCCACGGATGTGTGAGCCCGCGTGTCCCCGGTGGTGGCGCACGGAACCCACCCCGATGTCATGCTCACCAGGTGCTGGCGGGCGCCGTTCCGGGTGGACCTGGCCCGGACCCTGGGGGTGCACCGGCGGGGGAAAGGCGATCCTGCCTTCCGGGCCGAGCCATCCGGCGCGGTCTGGCGGACATCGCGTACCCCGGATGGCCCGGCCACACTGCGGGTAACGGCCGGAGCCACCGAGACGGGTGAGGGCGCGACGGTGCTCGCGTGCGCCTGGGGCCCGGGCGCCGCCTGGCTGCTCGCCTCCCTTCCCGGGCTGCTTGGCGCGGAGGACGACCGGACCGGTTTCCAGCCCGCGCACCCGCTGCTGGCCGAGATGGACCGGCGGTACCCACATCTCCGGATCGGCCGGTCTGGCCGCGTGTTCGAGGCGCTGGTGCCAGCCGTGCTGGAGCAGAAGGTCGTCGGAGCCGAGGCGCGGCGGGCCTGGCGCCTGCTCATGCTCAGGTTCGGGGAGGCACCGCCGGGGCCGGCCCCGCGCGGGATGCGGGTCTTCCCGCCGCCCCGCACCTGGGCGCGGATCCCCTCATGGGAGTGGCACCGGGCGGGCGTGGAGGGCGTGCGCGCCCGGACCGTGATCGGCGCGGCCCAGGTGGCGGGCCGCCTGGAGGAGATCGCCCGGATGACACCCGCCGAGGGGGACCTGCGCCTGCGCTCGCTGCCCGGGATCGGGCCCTGGACCTCCGCCGAGACCCGCCAGCGGTCGTGCGGCGACGCCGACGCGGTCTCGGTCGGCGACGTGCACCTGCCCGGGGCGGTCGGCTGGGCGCTGGCGGGGCGGAAGGTCGACGACGCCGGCATGCTGGAACTGCTGGCGCCCTACGCCGGGCACCGGCACCGTGCGGCCAGGCTGGTGGTGCTCAGCGGCATCCGCCCGCCGCGCCACGGGCCTCGCCTGGCGCCGCGTGACTACCGCGCGATCTGACGCCACCAGGCGCCGCAGGGGATTCGCGGTGACCGGATTCGTGATCACCGCAACCAGGGAGGTCGGGGGAGAGCCGGGGAACTCCGCAATTAGAGTGCCGCTATGAGCGATGCGCCCGCCCCCCGCGCACCGGAGCAGCCCACACCGCCGGAAAGCGCCGTTCGTCGTGCGCTCGCCCGCGCCAGGGACGGCAAGACGCTGGACCAAGGCGAGGCGGCCACCCTGATGCATGCCCGCGGCGAGCACCTCGCCGCGCTACTGGCGCACGCCGGCCGGGTCCGCGACGCCGGGCTCGCCGCCGCGCAGCGGCCGGGTGTCATCACCTACTCGCGCAAGGTGTTCATCCCGCTGACCCGGCTCTGCCGGGACCGCTGCGGCTACTGCACCTTCGCGACCGTGCCCGGCCGGCTGGAGAGTCCCTTCCTGTCGCCGGACGAGGTGCTGGCGCTCACCCGCCAGGGCGCGGCCCTGGGCTGCAAGGAGGCGCTTTTCACGCTCGGGGACCGGCCGGAGGACCGCTGGCGGCAGGCGCGGGACTGGCTGGAGGCCAGCGGCTACGGCGACACGCTGTCCTACGTACGGGCCATGGCCATCAGGGTGCTGGAGGAGACCGGCTTGCTGCCGCACCTGAACCCGGGCGTGCTCACCTGGCAGGACTTCCAGCGCCTCAAGCCGGTGGCGCCGTCGATGGGGATGATGCTGGAGACCACGGCCGCCCGGCTGTTCACCGAACCCGGCGGACCGCACTACGGGAGTCCGGACAAGGACCCGGCGGTGCGGCTCCGGGTGCTCGAGGACGCGGGCCGGTCGGCGGTCCCGTTCACCACCGGCATCCTCATCGGCATCGGGGAGACGATGGCCGAGCGGGCCGACTCGATCTTCGCCATCCGCAAGGTCGCGCAGGAGTACGGCGGCATCCAGGAAGTTATCGTTCAGAACTTCCGTGCGAAGCCGGACACCAAGATGCGCGGCGTGCCGGATGCCGACCTCGACGACCTGGCCGCGACGATCGCGGTGGCCAGGCTGGTCCTCGGCCCGTCGGCGCGGATCCAGGCCCCGCCGAACCTGATCGGGGACGCCTACCGGCTCATCCTCGCCGCGGGGATCGACGACTGGGGCGGCGTCTCGCCGCTCACCCCCGACCACGTCAACC
>DAITAE010000814.1:0-1788 GCA_036824445.1 Streptosporangiaceae bacterium
AGTTGACGAAGTCGGTGGCCGCATAGCTGCCCGGCAGGTCCTCGCCCTCGATGCCGAGCCGCCGGTCACGCATCGCGCCGGTTGCGTAGACGACGGCGTCATAGCTGGCGAGCAGGTCCTCGCGGGTCACGTCGTCACCGAGATGCACGCTGCCGAGGAACCGCACCTCCGGGCGCTCGAGGACCTTGCGCAGGACGTCGGCGATCGACTTGATCGAGGGATGGTCCGGGGCGACCCCGTACCGGACCAGGCCGTACGGGGTGGGCAGGCGGTCGATCACGTCCACGTGCGCGACCACCGGCGGATCCAGCTTGGCTGCCTGTTTGAGGACCGCGTCGGCGGTGTACAGCCCGGATGGGCCGGAACCGACGACTGCGACGTGCAGGTCTGTCATCGCGGGAGGTGCTCCTGTTAGGACGGGGTGTGGTGTTCGAGTTCCGGCGTCAGCCGAGCCACCGCCTCGGTGATCTCGCGGGCGAGGTGCTGCGGCACCAGCCCGGCATCGGCCAGGATCTCTTCCCGCTTCCCATGCTCCAAGAACTCCTGCGGCAGGCCGAACGTCCGCACCGGGGTGCTCACCCCTGCGTCCCGGAGCAGCCTGCAGACCGCATCCCCGAACCCCCCCGCCCGGCCGTTGTCCTCGACGGTCACGACCAGCCGGTGACCCTCCGCCGCATCGGCCAGCGCCTCGTCCAGCGGCTTCACCCAGCGCGGGTCGACGACGGTCACGCCGATGCCCTGGTCGGCCAGCCGGCCGGCGGCCTCCACACATACCCCGGCCATCGGCCCGGCCCCGGCCAGCAGCACGTCGTGGGCAGCCGGGCCGGCCGTTTCGCCGGGGCGGCGCAGCACGTCCATCCGGCCGAGCGCGGCCACCGCGGGGATGTCCGGCCCGGCCGCGCCCTTGGGGAACCGCAGGACGGTCGGCCCGTCGTGGGTGTCCACCGCCTCCCGCAGCAGTTCGGCCAGGCGGGTGGCGTCCCGCGGGGCGGCGATCCTCAGGCCGGGCACGACCTGCAGGATCGACCCGTCCCACATGCCGTTGTGGCTTGGCCCGTCCGCCCCGGTCACCCCGGCCCGGTCGAGGACGAACGTCACCGGCAGCCGGTGCAGCGCGACGTCGAGCAGGACCTGGTCGAACGCCCGGTTGAGGAAGGTCGCGTAGATCGCGACCACGGGGTGCATCCCGCCGAGCGCGAGGCCGGCCGCGCTGGTGACCGCGTGCTGCTCGGCGATCCCGACGTCGAAGCACCGGTCCGGGTACGCGCGGGCGAACGCGGCCAGGCCGGTCGGGTAGAGCATGGCGGCGGTGAGGGCCACCACGTCCGGGCGCACCGCGCCGATCGCGACCAGTTCCTCGCTGAACGCGTCCGTCCACCCGCGTTTCGATGCGGCGGTAGGCCGCCCGGTCGCCGGGTCGAACGCCGCCGGGCTGTGCAGGCAGTCCTCGTCGTCGTTTTCCGCCGGCGGGTAGCCGAACCCCTTGCGGGTGATCACGTGCACAATCACCGGGCCGCCGTACCCGCGGGCGCTGCGCAGCGCGTGCTCGACCAGCTGCTCGTCATGGCCGTCCACCGGGCCCAGGTACTTGATGCCGAGATCCTCGAACAGCACCTGCGGCTGCAGCACGTCCTTGAGGCCCTTCTTGATCCCGTGCAGCGTGTCGTACAGCGGCGGGCCGACCAGCGGGGCGCGCGGCAGGGCGGTCTTGATGTACTCCAGCACGTGCTCGTAGCGCTGCGACACCCGGACCGAGGCCAGGTGCGCGGCGAGCCCGCCGATCGTCGG
>DAITAE010000006.1:0-6416 GCA_036824445.1 Streptosporangiaceae bacterium
AGGCCGAGGGCCAGCGCGAGGGAGGTGTAGAACGTCTCCCCGCCCGACAGCGACGCCGGGCTGCGCGCCGTCCCCGTGTGCCGGTCGATCACCGCCAGGGTGAGCCCAGCGCGTTCCCGCCTGGTCCCCCCCTCATCGGTCCGTTTCAGCTCGTAGCGTCCCGACGACATCGCCGACAGCCGCACGTTGGCGGCCGCGACTACCTGGCTGAACCAGTGCCGCAGGACGTACGTGGTCAGGCTCACCCGCCGGTGGCCATCGGTCCCCTTGACGAGGGCCGCCAGCCGGATCACGGGCTCGGTCTCCTCCACCAGCCGGTCGAGGGACTCTTCGGCGGCGCGAACATCGGCCAGCCGGTCGCGCAGGCGGTCGGCCCTGGTCCGGGCGGCGTCGTGGGCCCTGCGCACCTCCTGCTCGGCGTCGATGGCGCGGGTGAGCTCCTCGGCCGCCACGTCGGCGTGGGCATGGATCTCGCCGGCCCGGGTGGGATCCAGGCCCGCCAGGTCTCCGGCCTCCGCCGCGGACGTCAGGCCAGCGAGGCGGGACGCCCAGGCCTGCACCTCGGTCTCCAGTGCCGCCATCGCGGAGGCGTCCAGCACCGCCTCCCGTGCCTCCGCCAGGCTGGTGAAGCCCTGGGCTGCCGCTTCGTGCTCGGCCTGATCGTGCGCCGCCGACTGCGCGGCCACCGCCGTGGCCAGGATCTCCACGGCCCGCGCGACCGCCCGGTCCAGCGCAGCCTCCTGCCGCAGCGCGGCCTGGCGGGCCGTCACCGACGGGTGGCCCTGCGCGGCCTCATCGAGCTCGGCCTCCAGGGCAGCCAGGGAGGCACGGGCCTGGTCCGCCTGTTCCCTGGCGGCCGCGGCAGCCGCCGCCGCATGCCGCAGTTCCTCGGCCACCCGCTCCTGCTCGGCCCGCCGGTCGGCCAGTTCCGGTTCGAGGCGGGCGGCGTCGCCGGCCGCGGATTCCGCGCCGGCGATCCGCCGCGCCACGGCAGCCGCCTCGGCGGCCAGGGTGTCCGGGGTGCCGCCGCCCACCAGCGCGGAGCAGGCCGCGGCCTCGGCGGCGAGCCCGCTACGGCGATCCTCCAGCCGCTGCCGCTGATCAGCGGCGGCGTCACGCAGTCTCACCAGGCCCGCGATATCGTCGGCGGACACTTCGGTGCCGTCCGGGCAGGCCGGGGCCGGGTGAGCCGTCGAGCCGCACACCGGGCAGGGCACGCCCTCAGCAAGCTGAGCTGCCAGTTCGGCCGACATGCCGGTCAGCCGGGCTTCCATGGCGGCCTGGTATTCGTCGACCAGGTGCTGGTGAGCGTCCACGGCCCCGGCCAGCGCCGCCTGCGTGCCCACCAGCTCCTGCTCCAGCTCGGCCAGGTGGCTGGCCGCCTCGCTCTGCTTCTCGATGATGGCCTGCTGCTGGACGGCTGCCGCCAGATCGGCTGCGGCGCTCCTCGCTCCCGCCAGCCCGTGCTCCAGCGCGGCGATACGTTCGGGAAGATCCTGCTGGGCCGCCTCCAGGTCGCTCACCAGCTGCGCCGCTGCGGCGGCCGTCTGCTCCAGCTCCGCCACCCCGGCCCGGCGGTCCGGGACGGCCGATTCCAGGTCGGCGAGGCGCTCCAGGGAGGCGGCCTGGTTGTCCTTGGCGTCGGCGCGCTCGGCCGTTTCCTGGCCGCCCTGTCTCGCGAGCGAATCCTCGTCGGCGTCGGCGACCAGGCGGAGCAGAGCATCCCGCGCCTCGCTGGCGTGGGATGCTGCCTCGGCGAGCGCCGGCAGCAGCGACCGGACCGGATCCGCCCGCCGGGCGGCGGCCAATCGCCCGACCCGCAGCTCGTGCTCCGGCCGGATGCGCTCGTGCTCGTCGAGCGCCGCCAGGGCCGTGGTCAGCCGGGTCATCAACGCCGCGTGCTGCCCGGCCCGCTCGGCTGCCGTCCGCATGGCCGTCACGCTGGCGCTGGCCACCTCCAGTCCGTCACCGGTGATGGCCACGGTCTCGGCCAGGGCCTTGCTCTCCTCCTTCAGGCGGGTCTCGCACTCCGCACGAGACAGCGACAGCACCTCGGTGCGGGCGGCCGCATCGAGTCCGGCCGCCTCGGCCGCGGCCGAGACCGCCGCCGAGACTGTCTGATCTGCTGCCTCCCGCAGCCGGGCGGCATCGTAACGCCGCCGGTCCAGCTCCGCGGTGATCCGGTCGTACAGCTGGGTGCCGAACAGCTTGGTGAGCAGTTCCCGCCGGTCATCGTCACGAGCCCGCAGGAACCGCGCGAACTCTCCCTGTGGCAGCAGCATCACCTGGGTGAACTGCTCGCGGTTGAGCCCGACCGCCTCGGTGATCGCGTCGCCGACCTCGGCCTTGTTCGAGGACAGGCTGGACCAGCCGCCTGCCGTCATCCGTTGCAGGTGGACGCGGCTCGCCTCGGTCGTGAACCCGTCGCCGCGCTTCTTGGGCCGCAGGTGCTCGGGCACCCGGGTGATGCGGTAGCGGGCACCGTGCACGGAGAACTCAAGCATGGCCGAGGGCTCGGCACCCGGGCCGGCGAAGTGGGACTGGAGCCGGTCCTCTCCGGAGTCCTCCCCGGCCAGCCCGCCGTAGAGCGCGAACGTGACCGCATCCAGGATCGTGCTCTTGCCCGCCCCGGTGGGGCCTTCGAGCAGGAAGAGGCCGCTGGCGGCCAGCTGGTCGAAGTCGATCCGGTGCGGCGCCGCGTACGGGCCGAACGCCTGGATCTCCAGGATGTGCAGCCGCATCAGGCAGCCACCTCGCCACGGCGGGCCGCCTCCACGGCCTGCCTGAGCACCGCCAGCTGAGCTTCATCGGGCGGGGCCCCCGCCACGAAGTCCACGAACAGCCCGCAGATCTCGACCGGGTCCACCGCCTCGGCCAGCCGCGCCAGATCGGCATCGGGGCCGGTCAGCCCGCCCTCAGGCTGGAAATCCAGGGCGATGGTGTGCGGCCATCTCTCGCGCAGCCGTTCCATCGGCGCGACGGGCCTGGCCTGGTCGGTGAGCACCGCCTTGACCCAGGCGCCGGCCAGGTCAGCCAGGTCACCGTCCGCCCGGGCGAGCAGCTCGTCGAGGCGGCCGCGCACCTCGCGTAGCGGCCTGGGCACTGGCGTGGGCAGCAGCTGGGTCACCACTGTCCCGTCGCCGGCGATCTCGGCCAGCGTGACCGACTTGCGGTGGTCTCGTTCGGAGAAGGAGAAGGCGAGCGGCGACCCCGAGTATCTCGCGCTGGTCGTGCCGCCGGCATCGACCCGCTGCTGGCCGTGCAGATGGCCGAGGGCCAGGTAGGAACATCCAGCGAGAACGCGGGCCGGGGCATCGCCGATGCCACCCACCCGGATGTCGCGCTCGGACTCCGACACCTGCCCCCCGGTGACCAGGGCGTGCGCGATGACCACGGTGCGCCTCAGGCCGCGGGCCGCGGCATCGGCGCGGACCCGCTCGCAGGCGGCGGCCAGTACCGAAGCGTGCGAGCGCTCCGCACCGAGCTCGGCCATGACCGCGTCGGGCAGCAGGTACGGGATGCCGTAGATGCCCACTTCGCCGTGCTCGTCGCGGATGATCACCGGGCGCGCGATGTCCTCGACCCGGGTGCGCAGGTGGATGCCTGCGGCCTCGCTCAGCCCGGACGCGAACCCGAGCCTGACCGCCGAATCGTGGTTCCCGCTGGTGAGCACCACCGGGATGCCGGCGCGGAAAAACCTGACCAGGGTCTGGTCGAGCAGCGCCACGGCGTCGGTGGGGGGCACCGCCCGGTCGTAGACGTCGCCGGCCACCACCACCGCGTCGACGCGGTGGCCGGTGGCCTGGCCGAGCAGCCAGTCCAGGAAGACGGACTGGTGCTCCAGCAGGCTCTCACCGTGCAGGGTCCGCCCCAAGTGCCAGTCGGACGTGTGGATCAGCCGCATCGCCCGCCCCAAATCGTGGAGCGCCTCGCCGTCCCGGAATGCCGGGCCAGCCGGACGTGCCACATGATGGCGGAGCGCTACGACAGTTTCACGGCCGGCGCGCCGCGCCGGCCGATCGTTTTGCCGCCGATTGCGGGTCAGGGGCTGCAGGGTGCTCCGCTCCGGCCGGGGGCAGCAACAGGCAGCTCAGGCCGGGATGACGAGCACCTTTCCCACCGGGCCGGCCTCGCAAGCCTCATGGGCCGACACGATGTCGGACAGCGGGTGCCGCTGGCTTGGCAGTTCGGTCAGAGCCCCGTCGGCCAGCGCGGCGGAGATGTCGGCAACCGCGTGGTCGAGGGCAGCCGCCGGGACACTGTAGAGCATGATGAACCGCAGCAGCACGTTCGCGGTCATGCAGGCGCGCACCGGCAGGACCGGGTCGGCTGGTTCCGCTGCGTAGGTGACGATCACGGTATCCGGGTGGGCCAGAGCGAGGTCCAGGCCAAGGTTCGCGCCGAGTGCGACCTCCACCACCCGGTCCACCCGCTGTGCCACCGCCTGGATCTTGCCGACCGCATCCGGCTCGCGGTAGTTCACCACGTGATCCGCCCCCGCCTGCCGGGCCAGTTCCGCCTTCTCCGGCCCGCTGACGGTGGCGATCACCTGGGCGCCGCCCCAGCGTGCCAGCTGGATGGCGAAGTGCCCGACCGCGCCAGCCCCGCCGGCGACCAGCACCGTCTGGCCGGTGACCGGCCCGTCAGCGAACAGGCACCGGTGTGCGGTCATCGCCGGGACTCCCAGGCTGGCGCCGAGTTCCATGGCCACCCCGTCCGGCAGCGGCACGGCCTGGCGGCCGGGCACGACGGTCCACTCCGCCGCGGTCCCCCACCGGCGGCCGGCCGCCGCGAGCCAGAGCCAGACCGGCTGGCCGATCCGGGCGGGGTCCACGCCATCGCCGACCGCGTCGATCACCCCTGCGCCGTCCTGATGCGGGATCTGGAATCCGTCGATGGGGCGCGGGGTGGTGCCGCCACGGGTCTTGAAGTCGGTCGGGTTGACCGCGGACACCGCCACCTTGACCCGGACCTCGCCGGGCCCGGGCTCCGGCCGCTCCACCTCTTCGACCCGCAGCACCTCGGCGGCCGGTCCATGGGAGTCGTACAGCGCGGCCTTCACGTCGCCTCCTCGGATCTCGGGCAGTTACGGACGCATCCTTTCACCGCCTGCCCCGGTACGTGCCGGTCAATCCAGCTGCGCCGCGATCCGGCAATGGTCCGCCGGACGCCTGTGCACGGCCGCGGCCGGGAGAGACGGGCTCTCCCGGCCGCGAGAATGGCTGTGAATCAGGCCTTGAGCACGGCCTCGATCTCGAGCTGGATGGTGACCTTGTCGCTGACGACGACACCGCCGCCCTCGATGGCGGCGTTCCAGTTGATGCCGAAGTCACCCCGGCTGATCTCGGCGGTCGCCGTGAAGCCCGCCCGGGTGCCGCCGTAAGCGTCCGGGCCGAACCCGTTCAGCTCCAGCGCGAGCGGGACGTCCCTCGTGACGCCCTTGAGGGTCAGCTGGCCGTCCACGACAAAGCCGTCGCCGTGGCGCCGGACGCCGGTGGAACGGTAGGTCATGCTGGGGTGGGCCTCGACGTCGAAGAAGTCGGCCGACCGGATGTGCGCGTCACGCTGCTCGTTGCCGGTGGTGATCGAGTCCAGGACGATCTCCGCAGTCACCGAGCTGTCTAGCGGGTCCGGCGCCGTGACGATCTCCCCCGAGTAGGCGTTGAACCTGCCCCGGACCTTGCTGACCATCATGTGCCGGACGGTGAAGCCGACCTCCGAGTGCACCGGGTCGATGGCCCAGGTGCCTGCGGTGTAACTGGGGATACCGGTCAGGGTGTCGGTGGCGGTCATGACTCTCCGTTCTCTGTTTTGGTTGATCGCTCAACTACTATCATTACCGTCAAACGATGTCAAACGCTCAACTATTCCGGATACACTGGGCCCGTGGACACATCCGGCACCCGGTGGCTCTCGGCCGACGAACAGGTCACGTGGCGCGCCTTCTTCGGCGCCTGCCGCGCGTTCTACGCGGCCATCGACGCCCAGCTGCAGCGTGACACCGGGATACCGCTCGCCTACTACGAGATCCTGGTGCAGCTCTCCGAGGCGCCGGAGCACACCTTGCGGATGACCCAGCTGGCCGAGGCCGCCTCGGCGAGCAAGAGCCGGGTCTCACACGCGGTGGCCCGCCTGGAGGACAAGGGCTGGATCCGCCGCAGGGACTGCCCGACCGACCGGCGCGGCCAGCTTGCCGAACTGACCGACGAGGGGTACGCCGTGCTGGTGGCGGCCGCCCCCGGACACGTCGAGCATGTCCGCCGGACTCTGTTCGACCCGCTCACCCCGGAACAGATCGACCAGCTGCGGACAATAAGCCAGGCGATCCTGGCCACCGTCGGCAACCCGCCGTCCTGCGAGGACGACGAGGCCTGCGCCGAGGCACCGGCACCGCCCCTCGCCGCTGGCCAGCCTGT
>DAITAE010000006.1:6516-14055 GCA_036824445.1 Streptosporangiaceae bacterium
GCCGTCGTCTATCGTCGGTGAACGATGAACGAGACCGGATGCCGCCAGCCGGCGGCTGCCACCGGTGACCTGCCGTCGGCCAGCCGGCCGGCTGGGATCATCGTCCGCCCGATGACCAGCGCCGACGCCGCCCAGGTGCTCGCCATCTACCAGGCCGGCCTCGACGGCGGCGAGGCCAGCTTCGAGACCCGGGCGCCCACCTGGGACGCGTTCGACGCCTCCCACCTTCCTTCGCACCGTCACGTCGCGGTCGCCGCCACCGGCGGCGAGGTGCTGGGCTGGGCCGCCGTCTCGCCGGTGTCGGACCGGTGCGTATACCAGGGTGTCGTCGAGCACTCCGTGTACGTCGCCCCAGCGGCCCGCGGTCGCGGGGTTGGCGCTGCGCTGCTCGGCGCCCTGATCGGCTCCACGGAGGCGGCCGGGATCTGGACCATCCAGTCCGGGATCTTCCCCGAGAACACCGCCAGCCTGCGCCTGCACCAGCGGGCCGGGTTCCGGGTCGTCGGCACCCGGGAGCGGCTCGGCCGCCACCACGGCCGCTGGCGCGACGTGGTGCTTCTGGAGCGCCGCAGCGGCCGCGTGGGTGTTGACATGACCGGCGGCTAGTCCCAGCGGAAGAACCGTGCTGCCGCGACGGTGAACACGACGGCGTATCCGGCGAGCACCGCCAGCGCCGATCTCGCCGTACCGCTTGTGCAGGTGCTCAACGTCGATCACAGCCATGTGCTGCCTCCTACGTCCGATGACCGCCCGGCTCAAAGCAGATGGGCGACGATGTCGAGCCGGAGGCCGAGGTGCCGGGCGGCCAGGCCCCTGGCCTTGGTGATCCCGAAGTCGTAGCGGTCGAGGCGGATGCTCGCCCGCAGGCGCAGGTCCTGCCCGGTTGGCTGCGCCTCCTCGATGAGCAGCTCGACCGGGTGCGCCTTTCCGCGCACCGACAGCAGGCCGTGCAGGATCCAGCGCCCGCCGGCATGGTCCAGCCGCCGGGAGATGAAGGTGATGTCGGGGTACGCGCCGGTGTCGAGCAGCCGAGCGGACCGGACCGCGCTGTCACGGCTGGCGTTACCGGTGCGGAAGCTCGCGGCCGAGATCTTCGCCCGGGCCGAGGACTCGTGCACCGGGTCGGTGACCCGGATCTCCCCGTCCCGCAGGTCGAAGCGGCCGCGGACGGGGCCGAGGCCGAACAGGTGCCGGGTCGTGAACGTGATGGCCGAGCGCGCCGCGTCGATCCGGTACGTGCCGGGGGCGGGCGCGACGATGGCCGCTGGCTGGGTGGCGGGACTGTTCACCGCGTGGTAGGTCGTCATGCCCGCCAGCGTCGCCGGCCGGGCCGGGCTGCGGCATCGGCCGCGGGCCGGCGCCCGCTCCGACTGTGGCCGGCCAGCCACCGACTTTGGTCGGTGTCGCCGCGCGCTCGGTGAGCCTAGCCTGAGGACGTGAACGATGCGCTGTCCTGCGGCGTGCCCGGTGAATCGCCCGCCCGGCGGGGGCCCGGGCTCTCCGTCACGGCCGGGGTCATCGGCGCGATCGGAGCGCTGACCGCAGCGACGATCTGGGGCGAGTTCAGCTCGCACACCGCGACGAGCCTGCTGGTCCTTGACGTCGCGGTCGGGGTGGTGGCCTGCGCGCTGCTGCCAGTCCTGCTGCGCTGGCCGGTCCCCGGCGCGCTGGCCCTGGCCGCGCTGGCCGCGGTGTCACCCGCCGCCATCCCGGCGGCTACGGTCGGCACCCTGCACGTCGCCGAGTGGCGCCGCTTCGCGGTGGCCGCCGCGGTGGGCGCGGCCGGGGTTATGGCCGGGGCGGTGCAGGGCCTGTGGCGGCCCGTCGGCGGGCTGCCCTACATCTGGTGGCTGGTCCTCGTGATCGTCGCGGAGGTAGCCCTGGTCGGCTGGGGCCAGCTGACCAGGGCCCGCCACGCCCTCATCGCCTCGCTGCAGGAGCGGGCGCGGCGCGCCGAGGCGGAGCAGGGCCGCCGGGTCGCCGAGGCGCGGGCTGCCGAGCGCACCCGGATCGCCCGCGAGATGCACGACGTGCTCGCCCACCGACTGTCGCTGCTGGCCACCTACGCCGGCGCGATCGAGTACCGCCCCGACGCGCCGCCCGAGCAGGTGGCTCGCGCCGCGGGCGTGGTCCGGGCCGGCGCGCACCAGGCGCTCGACGAGCTCCGCGAGGTGATCACGGTGCTGCGCGAGGACGACGGCTCCGGCGACGGCGGCGCCGGTGACGGCGGCGCCGGGCAGCGACCGCAGCCGGGGCTGGCCGATCTGCCGCGGCTGGTCGAGGAGTCCCGCGACGCCGGGGCGCGCGTCCAGCTGTACGACCGCGTGGCCGACCCGGGAGCGGTACCGGGAGCGGCCGGGCGCACCGCGTACCGGGTGGTCCAGGAGGGACTGACCAACGCGCGCAAACACGCCCCCGGCGAGCAGGTCGAGGTCGTCATTGACGGGCGGCCCGGCGGCCGGCTGCTGATCGACATTAGGAACCCGCTGGTCAACGGCCATGCCGCCGGGGGCGCGCGGCCGGTCATGCCGGCCATCGGCGGCAGCGGGACCGGCCTGATCGGGCTGACCGAGCGGGTCCGCCTCGCCGGCGGCGAGCTCGACCACCAGGTCACCGACGGCGAGTTCCGGCTCTCCGCCAGCCTGCCATGGCCGGCATGACCGGCCCGGCGCGCGTCCTGCTGGTAGACGACGACGCCCTCGTGCGCGCCGGGCTGTCGATGATGCTCCACGGCGCGGACGGCATCGCCGTCGTCGGCGAGGCCGCCGACGGCGATCAGGTCGGGGCGGCCGTCGACGCGCACTCGCCGGACGTCGTCCTGATGGATCTGCGGATGCCGCGAGTTGACGGGATCACCGCCACCCGCCGGCTGCGGGAGCGGCCGCACCCTCCCGAGGTGATCGTGCTCACCACCTTCGACGCCGATGAGAACGTGCTCCGTGCGCTGCAGGCCGGCGCCAGCGGCTTCCTCCTGAAGGACTCCCCCCCGGGCCAGATCGCCGAGGCGATCCGGCGGGTCGCCGCCGGCGATCCCATCCTGTCCCCGAAGATCACCCGCCGGCTGATGGACCGCGCCGCCGCCGAGGCCGGCGCACAGGAGCGAGCCCAGCTCGCGCTGCGCACCCTGAGCCCCCGCGAGCACGAGGTCGTCCTCGCCATCGCCCGGGGCCATACCAACGCCGAGATAGCGACGGAGCTCTACATGAGCGTGCCCACGGTCAAGGCACACATCACCCACATCCTGACCAAGCTGGGGCTCGGAAACCGGACCCAGATCGCCCTGGTCGTCCACGACGCCAACCTCGCCTGAACTCCCTGGCAGCCGTCAGGCCGACAGGTCTGTGTGCTGACCGTCCATCCCGGCAACCGCACGACCGGCCTACCGCCGGACGCATCACAGCAGCCGGATGGCGATCAGCCAGTAGTAGACGACGTAGGCGCCGGCCAGCCACAGCAAGACGGCGCTCGCCCACCCGACATACCGTGCCAGGGACCGGACCCGCGTGACCAGGCCCTCCCCGAACCAGGCGGTGAGGATCGTGAGGCTTGCCAGCACCGCGCCCATGCCGATCCCGAACAGCACGAACTGCGCCACGGCACCGGCGATCCCATGGAGTTGCAGGGAGGTCCCCACCACGCCGAGGAAGACGGGCAGGGTGCAACCGAGCGAGGCCAGCCCGTAGGCCGTGCCGTACGCGGCGTAACCGGCGATGCCCCTGGTCCGTGCCGCGGCCTTGAGGTGGTGAGCCGCCCTGGGGCCCAGGGGCACGTCCAGCTCCCGGCCGGAGGCGAGGAGGCCGCCGAGCAGGATCAGGCCGACGCCCACCGCGGCGCCGATCCACGGGAGTACCGACGTAAGCGCGGACGCGGCCAGGCTGGCGATGATCCCGGCGAGCCCGAACAGCAGGACGAAGCTCGCGGTCACCGTGACGCTGACCACGATGGCGCGGCCGATCGGCCGGCGGCCGCCGGAGACCCCCCGCTCATCGCCGAGGTACAGCCCGAGGTAGGCCGGCAGGAGCACGAACCCGCACGGGTTCACCGATGCGACCATCCCCGCCACGAAGGCGTACCCGAGCGGGGCCCTCGTCCCCAGCGACAGCAGCGCGCCCGAGATGCGGGCCGACAGCGTCTCCACGAAGATCAGCGGACCCGATGCCACCGACGTGGCAAGGACCCCGGCGGCGACGGCCAGCCCGAGCACGGCGGCCGTCACGCTGACCGCCAGCCAGGTCCGTACCGGTGACAACGACAACGACTGCTGCGCCGACATCGCTCAGGTTCGGTGCAGGAGTGGCTGAATCGCGGTCAGGAGGCTCCCGCTGTCGCCGATCACCGTCCCGCCCTGGCTCACCACTGGGCCAGGAACGGCACCCCACCGGGCCCGGGGGCCGAACAGCAGGTAGTAGTCCCATGTGGGTCCCGGCTGGCGGGTCACGTGCTGGGAGAACCACTGGCTGGAAACCGCGTTCTGATCCCACAGGTAGGTGACGCGGCTATCGGGAAAGATCGAGGGATTGATCGCGCCCCTCGTACCCCCGAGGAACGGCACCCATACCACGAACACCCGAAGCGCAGGGTCGGGGCTCCTGCTCAAGATGTTGTTCTGCACCCAACTGGCGCCCGCGAGACACGTCGTTCAAGTTGGAGAGAAGATCAGCACCAGCCGGGTGTGGCCATAGGCTCGGTTGAACAGCGACCTGAGGGCCGAGATGGCGTTCAGCGAGATGACGCCGCCGGGACGGGAGGTGGCGCCGCCGGGACTGGAGGTGGCGCCGGACGGGGCGGCCGGTGCCAAGGTGCCGGGCGTTGTGGACACCGAGGACGGCGAGCACGCGGCCGCCGTAAGGCTGCAGGCAATCGCCGCCACCACGGCCACCATGGCCCCTGTGGCCCTGGCCGGTCGCGATCCGCTGGCCCTCCGCCGTGCGCTTCCCATCGCGAGCCTCTTTCCCTGCGCACATCCAGCATGACACCGGGCCAGCGCGGCGCACGCCAAATGAGCCTCTCGCGCACACCAAATAATCGTCTCGCGCGCACCAACTGACCCGCTCGCGGACGGGCGAGCCGGCCGTGGATCCGGGCCGCCGGACCGTTACGTCAGGACGGCATCCCCGTAGTCGGAACGCGTCGCGGCGCCGGGATCGAACAGGTCCCAGGTCCTCATCCAGCGGTGGGTCTGCTCGAACATCTCGCGCGTGTACGGCTCAGGCACGATGCGCTCACCGGGGCCGAACCGCCGCACATCCACGATGCGCTGGATATCATCCGGCATCTCGCGCAGCCAGTAGTGCTTGTACCGCCCGGGCTCGAAGTCGATGTCCCGCTGCGCTCGCCGTAGCCCAGTGAAGTACTTCTCCACGTCGCCGGTGTCGGCGTCCTCGCTCACGAGGAACCCCATCATGAAGGTCGTGTCCACGAGCTTGCGGAACCCGTGCTGTTCGAGCGCGTAGTACTGGGCGCCGAACACGTTCACCGCCGGCACCCTGCCCTCGAGCGCCAGCCGCAGGCGGTCGTACGGCAGCCCGACGAAGCTCAGCTCGATCTGCGGCCGTTCCAGGTACTGCTCCAGCCCTTCGATGGCCGAGTAGTGGCTGCCGGAGTGGTACCCGACCCCCACCGGCACGTTCGCCAGGTCTTCGGGCCGCTGATAGCCGGACTCGGGGGCCACGAAGATCCCGGACGGGCAGATGGAATAGGCCTTCCCCCACATCCGTCCGCCGCGGACCGAGGCGGCGGCATTGACTGCCCAGTGGCAGGCAGCAGAGATATTGCAGGTGCGTCCCTCCCGCATGTCCTCGAAGGCGCCGCTGGTGACCTCGGCGGGTGCCTCGTCGGCCGCCTTGACCGATGACGTGCTGACCGTCGCGCCAGCGAGACCCTGCGGCTCGAACTCATAGTCCAGCCCGGCCTCGCGGAAGTACCCGTGTTCTTCGGCCACCCATTCCTGGAGCCGCACGTGCGGCTGGATAAGGAACTTCACCGGGTCCTCACCTCCTGCTCAACACCCTACGATCACCGGCCGCGGCCGCAGGCGGCGAGACCGCGCTGGCAGCGGAATGCCAGGCCCGCCGGGCCGGCCCGGCCGGTCAGCCGCCCGCATCGGCCCGGGCCGGTCAGCCGCCCGCATCGGTCCGGTGGCGCCGCCATGGGGGGTCGTACACGGAGGCCAGGCGGGCGAGAGTCAGCGCGGCGAGCATGAGCCCGAAGTCGCGCAGGGCGATGTCATAGAACCCCGGGTAGCTGACGAGGTTGAGGACGATCCCGGCCAGCCAGGCGGCGACGATGTAGGCCGCGTACCGGGGCTTCACCGCGACCGCAACCCCGGCGACGATCTCGATGACACCGACGACGAGCATCGCCTGGTGGGCGCTGAGCGGGATGAGCCGGACGATCCACGGCGCCAGGTAGTGCTGCCAGTTGGTGAGCACGTTGGCGAACTTGTCCAGGCCGAACAGGATCGGCAGCACGGTGAACCCGACCCGCAGCATCAGGTACGCGCCATAGGCGGGCTCGGTGCGGGCTCGTTGCATGGCATGGGCCAGGCCGTGTGCGGTGGATGGCTGATACATGGTGGTAGTCATGGCGTGGCTCCTCTAACGACAAACGACTCTATTTTTTGAGTCGGTCTCTGCCGCGAGATTTGTCAAGAGTCATTGGTGATACAGTGCGAACATGAGCCTGAGCGGCGCCGATCGCCTGCGTGACCTCGCCGGGCTGGCCAGCCTGGACGAGCCGGTACGGAGGCGTCTGTACGAGTACGTCGGCGACGCCGGCCGGCCGGTCTCGCGGGAGGAGGCGGCTGGGGCGATCGGAATCGCCCGGACGCTGGCGGCCTACCACCTGGACAAGCTGGCCGAAGCCGGGCTGCTGGCGACCTCCTATCAGCGTCCGGAAGGCCGCGGGGGGCCGGGCGCGGGTCGCCCGGCGAAGCTGTACCAGCAGGCCCAGCAGGAACTTGCGGTGAGCGTGCCGCCGCGTGCCTACGAACTGCTGGCACGGCTGCTGGCCGAGGCGGCCGAGAGCGACATCACGGGGAGGGTGCGCAGCACGCTGAACGGGGCGGCACACAACCTGGGCCGCCAGGTGGGCACGGAGGCCGGCGGCGACCTGGTCACGGCGCTGCGTGGCTGCGGCTACCAGCCGCAGGCCAGCCCGGACGGCGGCATCGAACTGCGCAACTGCCCCTTCCACCGGCTCGCCCAGGAGCACCAGGAACTGGTGTGCGGCCTGAACCTCTGCCTGATCGAAGGGGTGATCGCCGGGAGCGGTCGGCCACAGGCGCGTGCCCAGCTGAGCCCAAGCCCGGGCCGCTGCTGCGTCGTGGTGCGCGGCGCCTGACTAGGGCACGCCCTACGCCGGGACGGCGGCGAGGGCCTGCTCGAAATCCGCCCACAGGTCCTCGGGGTGTTCCAGCCCGACCGAGACGCGGATGCTCCCCTCGCCGATGCCCGCCGCGCTCAAACCCGCCGCGTCCAGCTGCCGGTGGGAGGTGGAGGCGGGATGCAGCACCAGGGTCTCCACGCCGCCCAGGGACGG
>DAITAE010000006.1:14155-22292 GCA_036824445.1 Streptosporangiaceae bacterium
GGTGGGAGGTGGAGGCGGGATGCAGCACCAGGGTCTCCACGCCGCCCAGGGACGGAGCCATCGCGGCCAGCCGCAGCGCCGTTATGAACCGCAGGCCCGCCTCGCGCCCGCCCGTCACGTCGAAGGCCACCATGCCGCCGTACCCGGACAGCAGGCGACGGGCGACCGCGTGGTCGGGGTGGCTGGCCAGGCCGGGCCAGAGCACCGTGGCCACCGCCGGGTGGGCCGCGAGGCGTTCGGCAAGAAAGGCGGCGTTGGAGCAGTGGCGGTCCATCCGCAGGGAGAGTGTCTTCATGCCGCGGATCGTGAGCCAGGCGGCGAACGGGTCCGCGGCGACCCCGAAGTCCACCGAGCTTTTCCAGATCGTCCGGTGCGTCTCGTGGCGTGCGGAGACGATCAGCCCGAGCGTGACGTCGTCGTGGCCGCCCAGGTACTTGGTGGCGGAATGGACCACGATGTCGGCGCCGTGCTCGATCGGCCGGCACAGCACCGGCGTGGCGAAGGTGTTGTCCACCACGCACGCCAGCCCCGCCGCGCGGCCGGCCTCCAGCAGCGCGGGCTGGTCGCTCACGGCGACCGTGGGGTTGGCGATCGTCTCCAGGAACAGCAGCCGGGACTCCGGCCGGAGCGAGGCGGTCAGCTCCGCCGGGTCCCGCCCCGTGATGTAACTGACATCGATGCCATAACGGGCGGCCAGGCCGGTGAAGACGGAAAACGTGCCGCCGTACAGGCACCGCTGCGCGATGACATGGTCGCCGGGGCGAAGCAGGGCAAGCAGCACCGCATTGATGGCGCCCATGCCGGAGCTGGTCGCGATCGCCGCCGCGGCCCCCTCCAGGTCGGCGACCGTGTCCTCCAGCGCCCGGGTGGTCGGATTCCGGTAACGGCTGTAGGCGAACCCGGCGTCCGGATCATTGAGGGCTTCCGCGCAGGCAGCCGGGTCGGTAAAAGCGAAGGTCGACGTCTGATAGAGCGGAACGCTGACCGGGCGGGAGCCGTTCAGCGCGGGGGCAGCGGCGTGGATGGCGCGGGTTTCCAGATGCAGGCTCATGGCATCGACTCTGCCTGGCCGGCCCCCGCCGGCGGAAGGCGGCCCCGGGCACGGGCACGGCAAGGCCCAGCCGCCTAACGCTGCTCCGGGCACGGCGCCGCTTCGGCTGGCAAAGGCCGAGGCATCGCTTCGGCTGGCAAAGGCCGAGGGATCGCTCCGGCTGGCATAAGGCCGAGGGATCGCTCCGGCTGGCATAAGGCCAATTGGAGGGCATGAGGTAGGCCCGGGCCCGGGCACAGGTGAGATCCGGCCGGGTACACTGCCGACCCGGGCCCTCGTACGGCCGACCGCGTCGCAGACAACGACCACCGATGGCGCGGAAGCGGTAATTATCCATAATCCCCTCGATTGGGTGGGTATCAGCGCCATTACGGTGCTTTGCCGCAAAAGCCAGCGCTGGCTTGCTATTTTTGCCCCAGCATGCTCTTGTGCCCCAGCATCCTCAGAGGAGGGCAGATGTCGGTGGGGTCGGGCAGCACGGCAGAGGCACCCAGCCGCCGGTGGCACCCATGAATGCCAGCCCACGGGGCGGCCCGGCCGGGATGCGTGAACCGCCTAGGGCCAACCGCCGGCCGGTGCCGCTGGGCAGGCGCCCCTGGTTCCAGGCGGCCATGGCGGTCGCCGCCCTCGGACTGGTCGCGGCCAGCGTGACCATGCTGGTGTGGCGCAACGGCCCTCCCAGCCGGCACGTGGCATCCAATTGCGGGCTGATCAACTGCGGTGCCAGCCTGCCGGGCCCGAGCATCTCCACGCAGAGCCACATCAGCAAGGCTCACAGACCCGTGTCGCATGCCCCGGCGGCTCCTCCGCCGGCGCCCACGCCGTCACCCTCGCCTTCGCAGGCCCCCGCTCCCCCGCCGGACGTCACCCTGACCTTCACATCTGGCAGCGACCGGCACGATTTTGACCATTTCCGGGATCAGCTGACCCTGGTGAACAATGGCGGCCGCCCGGTCTCCGGCTGGACCGTCCAGCTAACCCTTCCCGGTGACGAGATCTTCTCGGTGGAGACCCAGCCCTGGTGGGACGGGGTTCCCTTTGAGCACTGGCGGGTCAGCGGGGACACGCTGACCATCAGCGCCGACAAGGACACCGAGACGCTCGCCCCCGGCGAGCCGCTGAGTGTGAGCATCCACGGCCGGGGCAGGACGACCTCCCCCACCGGCTGCACATTCAACGGCGCCGCCTGCCCATCGTTCAGCGGGCAGCAGGCCCAGCAACCGCCGCAGCAGCAGCCATTCTGGCAGCAGGACCGGCAATCATCGCCGCCGCGGGACCGGAGATCCTGGCAGCAGGACTGGCGATCACCGCTGCCGCAGACCAGCGATCCTGGCAGCAGGACTGGCGATCACCGCTGCCGCGGGACCGGAGATCCTGGCAGCAGGACTGGCGATCACCGCTGCCGCAGGACCAGCGATCCTGGCAGCGGAACCGTGAGCGTTCCTGGCAGCGGAACCGTGAGCGTTCCTGGCCGGGTCGGCCGTACCGGGGACGGCGCTAGCGCTGCTCCCGGGTCATACCCGCGGGCGGCTCCCGCGGGTCACCGGGGGCGCCGCGCGCCGCCGGCCCAGCCGGTGCCGCCACCGGCCCAGCCGGACCGGCCGGAGCCCCCGGAACCCCGGGAGCCCCGGTAGAGGATTTTGTCCAGCGCCGCGCCCATGCTGCCGTCTTCCTCGATCATGCGGCGGATCACCAAGATCAGCGCCGGGATGGCCCAGAAGTCCCCGCACACCCACAAGATCGCGGCGCCGATCTGCTGGTCGGCGAACGGCGGGAGGGTCACGCCCCGGATGTGGTCGTAGACCGGGTACCAGGAGACCTGGGTGAGGATGCTCATCGACATGGCCAGCACCCACATCACCGCGTTCGTCGCGATCAGCGCCACGGCCTGTGAGGCGGGCGGCATGCGGCGGAGGAAGGGTGGCGAGGGTATGAACTGCAGCCAGAACAGCACTCCTGCGGCGAAGAAGGTGCCGTGCATCAGCCAGATGTGCACTGCCTCGTTGTTCGCGGCCAGGTCGAACAACGCGGGCACATGCCAGGCGACCATCACGACGCTGAACAGCGCCACCGCCACCCAGGGCCGGAGCAGGAAGCCGCCCACCGCCCGCAGCGGGCGCGACCACCGGCCACGCAAGGTGCCCCGGGTAACCGCCTGGCCCGAGCGCCCCGGCAGCCCATCCAGCAGCGGCTGCCAGGGAGCGCCGGCCACCACCAGGGTCGGCGCCGCAAACATCAGCAGCAGGTGCTGGAGCATGTGTACGAAGAAGTAGTCATCGGCCCAGTAGTCGACCGGTGACTGCACGGCCAGCAGCAGCACCGCCAGCCCGCCGTAGAAGAACCATGACCGCCGCCGTCGCTGGCGCGTCCGCTCGGGGCGCGACCGCCGCGCGAGCCGTGCCAGCCCGATCTCGTGCCAGATCACTACCGCCGCGACCACGATCAGGAACGGGTCGAACGACCAGTGGTCAATGAGATAGCCCATCAAACTTCACTTCATAGCCGACACGAGACCTGGCGTCACCCGATGGCCAGGACTCTCCCGCGGCGGGGGTCAGGCCAACCGGGCCGGTGAGGGTGCCGCCGCGGCCTGTGAGTGCGGTGCTGGGTGGGGGCCCGGCATGTGTGATCCTACGCGCCGGCCACCGGCGGGACTGCGTCAATGTGCCGTGCTGGGCGGGCTACGGCTGGTCCTCCCGCGTTCCGGATGCCTACCGCCTCACCGGCCCCGTCTGACTCAATACGGCATTGGCCGGCACAATCAGGTGGCCGGCGCTAACGGCCGGTGGGAGGCGGCACGATGCTGTCCACGTCGGCAAGTTCCCCGGCGGAGGGCACCCATTCCGCGGCGGCGGCGTTCGCCTTCACTTGCTCTGGCGTGGTCGCCCCGGCGATCACACAGGCACACCCGTCGCGGGCGGCGAGGGCTCCGACAGCCACCTCGAGGACGGTGCGCCCACGCTCGGCCGCCCAGGCGATGAGCGCTTCCACCCGGTCGAGCTTGTCGTCGGTCACGTAGCCCGGCCGGCTGGCAAGCCGGCTTCCGGCTGGCGGTGCCTGCCCCCGGCGGACCTTCCCGGTCAGCAGGCCGTTCGCCAGCGGGAAGTATGGGAGCACGCCAAGCCCGAAATGGCGCGCCGCGGGGAGCACCTCGGCCTCTACCTCGCGCTCAAGCAGCGACCAGTGGTTCTGCGCGGAGACGAATGGCGCGGTGCCAGCGGCGCGCGCCACGTGGGCCGCGTCCGCGATCTGCCAGCCCGTGAAGTTCGAGTTGCCGAGGTAGCGGACCTTGCCCTCGGTGACGAGCTCGGTCAGCGCCGCCAGGGTTTCCGCCACCGGCGTCACCGGGTCGGGAGTGTGCAGCTGGTACAGATCGATGTAGTCGGTCCGGAGCCGGCGCAGGGACGCCTCGATCGCGCGCCGGATGTAGGCGCGGCCGCCCTTGGCGCCCGCCGCCGGACCGTAGCCCATGTCGTAGCCCTGGTGGCCGAACTTGGTGGCCAGCACCACCTGCTCCCGGCGGCCGGCCAGCACCTCGCCGAGCAGTTCCTCCGATGCGCCACCGTCGCCGTAGGTGTCGGCGGTATCGAGCATCGTGATGCCGGCGTCCATCGCCGCGTCGACCACCGCCCGGGTGCCCGCCAGGTCAACCCGGCGGCCGAAGTTGTTGCAGCCAAGCCCGGCTACCGACACCATCAGCCCCGAATCACCCAGTGACCTGTAACGCATTCGCCTGCCCTGCCCGCCTAACCGTCCTCGACGCCCAACGCCACCGCGACCCGACGCCCGCCGCGACCGCAATGACGCCGACGCAACCTGACGCCCGCCGCGACCGCAATGACGCCTACCGCAACCTGACGCCCACCGCGACCGCATCGATGCTACGCCGACGGGCCCTGGCCCCGGCCAGGACGCCCACGCCGGCAACAGCCTCGCGGCTCGGCCGGCCGTTCCCGTCGTGGCGGCGCTAGCGCCGACCGACCCGGCCGGTCCGGCTTGCCCGGCCAGACGGTCGGCCCGACCGTTTCGCGCGCAGCCGCAGCGACACGTGCACGGGGCTACCGCTGAACCCGAACTCCTCCCGCAGCCGCCGCTCGACGAAGCGCCGGTAGCTCGCCTCCAGGAAGCCGGTGGCGAACAACACGAAGTGCGGTGGCCGGATGCCGGCCTGGGTCGCAAAGAGGATCTTGGGCTGCCGGCCGCCGCGAACCGGCGGCGGGGTGGCGGCGACCAGTTCGCTGAGCCAGGAGTTGAGCCTGCCGGTGGGCACGCGCGTTTCCCAGCCGGACAGCGCGGCCTGGAGCGCGGGCACCAGTCGGTCCAGATGCCGCCCGGTAACGGCGGACACGTTGACCCTGGGCGCCCAGCGCGCGGTGTACAGCTGGCGGTCGATCTCGCGGTCGAGCCGCAGTCGGCGGTCCTCGTCGACGAGATCCCACTTGTTGTAGGCAATGACCAGTGCCCGGCCAGCCTCTATCACCATCGAGACGATCCGCAGATCCTGCTCGGTGAGCGGCTCGCTGGCGTCGATCAGGACGACCGCCACCTCGGCCCTCTCCAGCGCTCCCGCTGTCCGCAGGGACGCGTAAAAGTCAGCGCCTTGGCTATGGCTGACCCGGCGCCGGATCCCGGCTGTGTCAACGAAGCGCCAGCTGATGCCGCCGAGCTCGATCAACTCGTCCACTGGATCACGGGTGGTGCCCGCCACCACATCCACCAGTGCCCGGTCCTGGCCCGCCAGCTTGTTGAGCAGGCTGGACTTCCCCACGTTGGGGCGGCCGACGAGTGCCACCCGGCGCGGTCCGGCCGGCGTGGGCAGCGGTTCGGCCGGGGTCGGCGGCAGCGCCGCCAGGACCGCGTCGAGCAGGTCACCGCTTCCCCGGCCATGCAGGGCACTCACCGGCCACGGCTCGCCGAGCCCGAGCGCCCACAACGCCGCCGCGGCCGGCTCGCCCGGCGCGTCATCCACCTTGTTGGCCGCGACCACCACCGGTTTTCCCGCGCGGCGCAGCACCGCGGCGACGGCAGCGTCGGAGTCGGTAATGCCGACGGCGGCGTCCACCACGAACAGGACCGCGTCGGCCGCTTCCACTGCGAGCCGGGCCTGCGCAGTGACCTGCTCGGCAAGAGCGCGGCTGGCCTGCCCCGCCTCCGAGCCGGGGGACGGCTCCCAGCCACCGGTATCGACCAAGGTGAAGGCGCGCCCGCGCCAGGAGGCATCATAGGCCACTCGGTCGCGTGTGACGCCGGGCGTGTCCTGGACCACCGCCTGCCGGCTGCCGAGAATCCGGTTTACCAGGGTGGATTTGCCGACGTTGGGGCGGCCGACGACCGCCACCACCGGGGTCGGTAGATAGTCTCCGGCGCCTACCTCGCCGCCGGCGACGTCCTCGCCCGGGAAGCCCTCGGCCGCTTCGCCGCCCGGCATGGTCATCGCGTCCGCGCCGCGCCGGCCTGCTGGTCCCGCCCCGTGAGGCCGGCCCGTTCCCTGGCGAGGCCGACGATCAGGTTGACCACCTCGTCCAGGCTGAGGGAAGTGGAATCGATCTCGATAGCGTCGGCGGCCATCACCGTCTGCGGCGCGTCAGCGCGGTCTCTGCGGAGCTGCTCGTCCCGGGTGACCGCCGCCGTCGCGCCGGGGTCCACGGCCAGGTCGGCACTGCGACGATTTGCCCGCGCATCCTCGCTGGCGGTGAGAAACACCTTGACCAGCGCCTGGGGGGCGACGACGGTGCCTATGTCCCGCCCTTCGGCGACGATGCCGCCGCCGGGTCCGGCGTTGCGCGCGATGATCTCCCGCTGCTTCGCGATCAGGTGCTCCCGGACCTGTGGCACTGAGGCGACCGCGCTGACGGCGTTGGAGACCTTGCGGGCGCGGATGGGGCCGGACACGTCCGAGCCGTCGACGGTGATGGCCGGGGCATCCGGGTCGGTCCCGACCTCGATCACCGGCTCCGTCGCATGCCTGGCCACCGTCCCGGGGTCGGTGGTGTCCAGCCCGCGTTCGAGCAGCCACCAGGTCACAGCCCGGTACATCGCGCCGGTATCGAGGTAGCGCAGGCCGAGCGCGCGGGCCACTCTCCGGGCAGCAGTGGACTTGCCGGACCCGGCAGGGCCGTCAACGGCGATCACGAGGCGCTCAGTCACCCTGGCGATGCTACCGGCGCACCGGCCATCCGGCCGCCGCTAGCGCCTCGGTCAGCCGGGCCACCGACTCGGGGCGGACCGTCAGTTCGGCCACCCCGACCGGCAGGCCGGGTGAGTGCTCGATCCCGATGTCCTCGATATTGACGCCGGACTCCCCGGCCACCAGGAACAACCGTGCCAGCTCACCGGGCTGGTCGCGGATAACAACCTGCACGGTCGCGTTGTCCCGAACCGGCGTGCCGCGCTTGCCGGGGATTCTCGCTACCCCTGCCGAGCCCTCGTCCAGCAGGCCAGCCAGCAGCTTCACCGCAGGGTGTTCGGCTGGATGCGGCCGGCCGCCGGTCTCGGCGAGCTCGTCGGCGGCAGCGGCCAGGTCAGCCGCCACGTCCGCCAGGATCCGCGCCACCGGCGCGGCGTTGGCCACGAGGATCTGCGTCCACAATCCCGAATCGCCCTCAGCGATCCGGGTCACGTCGCGCAGTCCCTGGCCGACCAGGCCGAGCGCACCGCCGGGCGCGTCCGTCAGCTGGGCCGCCATGGCGGCTGCGACCACGTGCGGCGCGTGCGATACCAATGCCACCCAGCGGTCGTGCTCATCCGCGCCGACCTGCACCGGCTCGCCGCGGCAGCAGCGCACCAGGTCGATGACGGCCGCGACCGCCTCCGGGCTGGTCTGCGGTCCCGGGCAGATCACCCATGGACGGCCGAGGAACAGGTCGGCCCTGGCGGCGGCGGGACCAGAACGCTCCCGTCCGGACAGCGGGTGGCCGGGCACGAAGGAGGCAAGGTCGCAACCCAGCTCACTGGCCTGGCGCAACGGGAGCGCCTTCACACTGGCGACGTCGGTGTACCAGCGGGCCAGGCGGCGCGCCTGGGCGGCCGCGAGCGAAGGCGCGACGGCGGCTGGGGGAACGGCCAGCACGGCCAGGTCGGCCCACG
>DAITAE010000309.1:0-6002 GCA_036824445.1 Streptosporangiaceae bacterium
CATGGCGACCATTAACCATGAACGGGAGCCCGTGGCCGTCGCGAAAGTGGCTGCTGCGGCGCCACCGGCCGCAGGCCATTGGCGCGAAACCGGCCTCCCCTACATGAAAAGGCGCGCGCCTGCGTGGCGGGCTGCCCCCGCCGCAGGCATCGGCGGGCGATGGTCTGGCCTTCGGCGATGAGGCCGCGATCCCAGCGGTTGCGGTCCTGGTCGGCCAGCAGGACGAGGCCGCCGTCCGGGGTGGTGCGGCTGGCCCGGCGCGACTCGGTGAGCAGCATGAGCGCGAGCAGCCCGGCGACCTCAGCCTCATCGGGCATCAGCTCGGCCAGCAGCCGCCCGAGCCGGATGGCCTCGGCGCAGAGGTCATCGCGGGTGAGCCGGTCTCCCGAGCTCGCCGTGTAGCCCTCGTTGAAGATGAGGTAGACGACGGCGAGGACGGCCCGCAGGCGGCCTGGCAGGTCGGCCTCTCTCGGCACGCGGTACGGAATCCTCGCATCACGGATCTTGGCCTTGGCCCGGACCAGGCGTTGCGCCATCGTCGGCTCGGGCACCAGGAAGGCGTGGGCGATCTCCGCCGTGGTGAGCCCTCCCAGCAGCCGCAGCGTCAGCGCCACCTGCGCGCCGACGGCGAGCGACGGGTGGCAGCAGGTGAAGATCAGCCGCAGCCGGTCGTCACGCACGGCACCCTCCTCCGGCGGATCGCCGCGGGCATGAAGCAGGGCGGCCTGGGCGTGCCTGTCCTCGCGGGCCGCGTCCCGGCGGAGGCGGTCGATCGCCCGGTTGCGGGCGGTGGTGATGATCCAGCCGGCCGGGCTCGGGGGCAGCCCGGCCGTCGGCCACCGCTGCGCCGCCACAGTGAACGCGTCCTGGACCGCCTCCTCGGCAATGTCGATGTCGCCGAAGTGGCGGGCCAGGACGGCGACCGCACGGCCGTACTCCTCGCGGAACACACGTGAGATCTCCGAGGCGGGAAGGGCGGGCACGCCGGGTGTCAGCCCCCGGCCCCGTCGGCGAACGGCCGCACCTCGATCGGCAGGGTGGTCGCCCGGGCGAGCTTGCGGCCCCAGTCCAGCGCGGAGTCGAGGTCGGGCGCGGTGATGATCGTGAACCCGCCGAGGTACTCCTTGCCCTCGGCGAACGGGCCATCGGTGATGAGCACCTCGCCGCCGCCGGGCCGCAGCACGGTGGCCGTGCTGGGGGCGTTCAGGCCACCGGAGAACACCCACGCGCCGGCGGCCTTCATCTCCTCGCGCAGGACATCGAGGTCCTGCATGATCTTCTCCAGGACGTCGGGCGAGGGCGGGGTTCCCTCGGGCTGGTACACGCTGAGCAGGTACTGCTTCATCTGCCTTCCTCCGTTGACGTTACCGCCCGGCACCGGCCGGCTTCTCACCCTCTACACGAACGGCATCCGGCCGGATCGACATGCGATGCGGAACGGCCCGGGCGCATCAGCGCGAAGGCGCCGGGGGGCTGTCGTCCACGGCGAGGAAGCTGACCGGGCGCCGCGGCGTGGTGTCGACGCTGAGATGGAAGACGTCCGGCCTGGCGTAGTGGCCGACGGGATCGAATTCGCGCCGCGCGGCGAGGACGGCCCGCGGGTCGGCCTCGGCGTACAGGATCTCCTCGGTGTCGGTCACCGGCCCGGCGATGAGCTGGCCATCCGGCCCGGCGATGGCCGAGTGGCCGCGGCTCATCCAGTCCCCGGTGCCGGCGTACAGATCGCCCCGCAGTTCCTGCGGAACGTGCCCGCCGTGGAGCACGGGCGCCACGCCCAGCACGTAGACGCGGCCCTCCTTGGCGATGTGCCGCAGCGTCGGCACCCAGACCTCGCTGTTGTCCCAGGTCGGGGCGAGGTAAATGGTCACGCCCTGGGCGTACATCGCCGCCCGGGCGAGCGGCATGTAGTTCTCCCAGCAGATCAGGCCCCCGACGACCCCGAAGGGTGTCGTGACCACTCCGAGCGTGGATCCATCACCCATGCCCCAGATCGTGCGCTCGCCCCCGGTGGGCATCAGCTTGCGGTGCCGGGCCACGAGGGTCCCGTCCGGCGCGAAGTACAGCAGCGTGTTGTAGAGGGTGCCGCCGTCAAGCTCGTTCACGCCGATGGCGACGTACACGCCCGACCCGGCGGCCGCGTCGGCGAGCCGCCCGGCCGCGGGCGAGCCGATCTCGATGGCGCCCGCGTACAAGCGCTGGGCGAACTCACCGTCATGCCATGCCGGCGTGCGCCATACCCAGTCCGGATATCCGGGGACGAACGCCTCGGGGAAGGCAACCAGCCCTGCGCCGTTGCCCGCTGCCTCGGCGATGAGCGCGCACGCCTTGTCCACTGTGGCGTCGCGGTCCAGGAACACCGGTGCCGCCTGGACCGCCGCCACGATCGTCTTCTCCATCTCACGCCCGCCGGACTCAGCGCGCGCCCGCGGCAACGCGCAGGCGGCATGGCCCTGCGAATCCCCCAGGGCCTTAGAAGGCCGTCAGCGCCTCGCCGACCTCGGCCCACGCGGCCTCGCGTTCGGCCTCCGGCAGCCCGGAGAGCATCTGGTGCAGGGCGCCGAACGACTCGCGCTCGAAGCGCAGGCACTCCGCGGCCGATGCCAGCCGCAAGGGCGCGTCGATGCCGCGGACCTCGATGTCGCGGAATCCAGCGTCGGCGAGTTCGGCCGTGAGCACGCCGGGGCCGCCCAGGCTGAACGGCCCGGGCTGCCCGGCCAGCGGCGGCCCGAGGTGTGCCCGGCGCCGGATGATCGACACCGGGACCGAGAAGAACCCGTTGTCTTCCGCCGCCGCGTAGACCACAACGGCCAGCCGGCCGCCGGGCCGCAGCGCCCGGCGCATGTGGGCCAGGGCCCGCTGGCGGTCCGGGAAGTAGATGAGACCGAGCCGGCTGATGACGGCATCGAAGTGCTCCGCCTCGACGGCGAGATCCTCACCGTCCATGGGTCTCGTGGTCGCGTTGGCGAGGCCGTTCTCGGAGAACCGGTGCTGCGCGTAGGCCAGGATCCCGGCCGAGATGTCGGTCGCGAGCACGCGCCCATCGCTGCCGACCCGCCGCGCTGCGGCGATGCTCTGGCCGCCCGCGCCGGCGGCGACGTCCAGGACCCGCAAACCGTTGGCCAGCTGGCCCAGATCCAGCATCAGCTCAGTGGCCTCACCCAGCCAGGCCTCCAGCGTCGGGCCCCATGCGTCCCACGCCTGGGCCGCGGCATCCCACTGATCGCGGGTCGTCGCCTTGTATGTCACCGCGTTGAACTGCTGTGTGTTGGTCACCGGGACCCCCTCCTTCGCTAGACCTCCTCTATCCAGCCGTAGATGTCACGGGGCTCGACGGAGGCGAGCAGGTCGGGGTGGTCAGTGGTCATGTGCGCGCGGATCGCCTCGACGACCTGGTCGTCGGTGCCGCCCCGGGCGACGAACCCGCACTCACAGTTGATCACCTTCGCCATCACCGGACTCCTTTCGGCTGCACAATCAGTAGGTCACAGCGTCGTTGCCGACAGCTTGGAGAAACATTGGCTGATCCGCGCGTCCGAGTCCAGCTATGCGGCCGCGTCTGCGTCGAGATCGGCGGCGAGCGCCGGGAAAGCCTGCTGCCCGGCCCGCAGGGGCGGCGGCTGTTTGCCTACCTGACGCTGCACCGGCTGAGCGCTCTCAGCAGAAGAGACCTGGTCAACGCCATCTGGGGCGAAGATCCGCCGACCGCCCCGGAGGCCGCGCTGGGCGCGCTTCTCTCGCGGCTCCGGCGGGCGCTGGCCCCGATCCCGGTGGGCGCGGCAAGGCTCTCCCTTCCGGACGATGCCTGGGTGGACCTGGAGGCGGCCAGGGAGGCGGCTCACCGGGCCGAGTCGGCAATGGTGCGCGGAGACCCCGGCCGGGCCTGGGGCGCCGCGCAGATCACCCTGTTCACCGCCAAGCGCGGGTTCCTGCCCGGCGACGACCTGCCGTGGATCGCCGATGTCCGGCGAGAGCTTGACGCCCTGTACCTGCGCGCGCTGGAGGCGTACGCGGGCGCGTCGCTGCGCGTGGGCGGCACGGAACTGGCAACCGCCGAGCGCAGCGCGCGGGAGCTGGTGGCACGGGCGCCTTTCAGCGAGAGCGGGTACCGGGTCCTGATGAAGGCGCTCGCGCAGCGCGGCAACGTCGCCCAGGCGCTCCAGGTTTACGACGACCTGGTACGCTTGCTCAGCGACGAGCTCGGCGTCCCGCCCAGCCCGGCTACCCGTGACCTGCACGCCCACCTGCTGCGCCCGGGGGCCGGCTGACGCGCCGGACCTGGCGCGCGTCAGCGCCAATGCCATGCAATACCGGGATGGCCGCCGTCCCTTGGTTACCATGGGTACCGGCAAATCACACATACCAGGCGCCCGGAGGGCGGATATGACCAGGAAGATTCATGTCCACCTGATCGATGATCTGGATGCCTCGGAAGCCAGCGAGACGGTGCGGTTCGAGGTCGACGGCAGACCCTATGAGATCGACCTGAGCAGCCAGAACGCGGAGAGATTCCGGGCGGAATTCGCCCCCTACATCGCGCATGCCCGCAAGGTGGTCAGCTATGGCCGCCGGCGGGGCAGGGCCAGCTTAAGCAGGCCGCATGGCGTGGCCCCGGCGACCCGCCGGCGCGGCGTCAGGCGCGGCCGCGGGCATGCCACGGACATTGCCGATGACGGGACAACCATCCCCGGCCATGCCGGTGACCTCCCTGTCCCGGCGGGACTCGGCAGTGATATACATCACAGCCCCCCTCCGGACAGGGAATTCGGCGGTGACGAGCCCGCACCGTTCTGATCTATTTGGGCTTCCGCGTCCCGGGACGCGCACTATTCTCAGCAGGCGGCCCGGATACCGGTCGCTACCCCTACAGACAGATAGCACCAGGGACATCGCCCGGTACACTAACCGGCTACGGGACGGCGTGGCTTGAGCCGGCGTTGGGCAGGCCGGTTTCCGCCCACCGGGGCGGCGGCCGCGGGCGTCCCCTAGTCGTTGGCAGAGCAAGATGGGAGTCGGAATGCGCGTTCTGGTTCTCGGCGGCGATGGTTTCTGTGGCTGGCCGACCACGCTGTATCTGTCGGACCGTGGCCATGACATCACCATCATCGACAACCTGAGCCGCCGGAAGATCGACATCGAGCTTGAGGTGGAGTCGCTGACACCGATCCGCCCGATCGGTGAGCGGATCCAGGTGTGGCGTGAGGTCTCGGGGCGTGAGATCGGCTTTATCAACCTGGACCTGGCGACCGAGTACGACCGGCTGGTGGCGGTGCTGGAGGACATCCGGCCCGACGCGATCGTGCATTTCGCCGAGCAGCGGGCGGCGCCGTACTCGATGCGCTCGGCGCACACCAAGCGCTACACGGTGGACAACAATGTGCGGGCAACCCACAACCTGCTGACGGCGCTCGTGACAACCGGCATCGACGCCACCCTCGTGCACCTGGGCACGATGGGCGTGTACGGGTACGGCTGGTCGGGCAGCGCGCCGATCCCGGAGGGTTACCTGACGGTGAAGGTGCCCACGCCGGACGGCGAGCTGGAGCGGGAGATCCTGCACCCCGCCAACGCGGGGTCGGTGTACCACATGACCAAGACCCTGGACCAGCTACTGTTCGCGTTCTACGCCAAGAACGACGGGCTGCGGATCACCGACCTGCACCAGGGCATCGTCTGGGGCACCCAGACCGACCAGACCGGCCGGGACGAGCGGCTGATCAACCGGTTCGACTACGACGGCGACTACGGCACCGTTCTGAACCGGTTCCTGATGCAGGCCGCGATCGGGCACCCGCTGACCGTGCACGGCACCGGCGGCCAGACCCGGGCGTTCATTCACATCCGCGACACCGTCCGCTGTATCGAGATCGCGATCACCAACCCGCCCGAGGCGGGCGACCGGGTGCGGGTCCTCAACCAGATGACCGAGACGCACCGGCTCGTCGACCTCGCCAAGATGATCGCCGACGTCATGGGCGCCGAGATCGCCTACCTGCCGAACCCGC
>DAITAE010000310.1:0-5990 GCA_036824445.1 Streptosporangiaceae bacterium
CCGGCCAGGCGGATGGCCACGTTCAACCACACGATCGTGGCCGCGGTCGTGGAGGGCAGCCCTGCCGTCGTCACGTTCCTGGCCATCGCGGCAGCCATCGTCCTTGGCGGCCTGATCATCGCGTTCAGCGACCCGGCGGTGCTCAGCGCGTGGAGCGTGTTCTTCTCCGACCCCGTAAACGCCCTCGCGCAGGCGTGGGACGCCGCATCCGCCGCGTACGTCGCGATGTTCGAGGGCGCCATTCTCAACCCGCAAACGGTCGCCGCGGCCTTCCACGGGGGCTCCGTCGCGGCCATCTTCTACCCGCTGTCCCAGACCGCGTCCAACGCGACGCCGCTGATCCTCACCGGGCTCTCGGTGGCCATCGCGTTCCGGGCGGGCCTGTTCAACATCGGCGCGGCAGGCCAGTGGGTCGGCGGCGCGATCCTCGCGACCTACCTGGGCTTCGCCGTCAGCCTGCCGCCGGTCATCCACCTTGTCGTCTGCCTGCTCGGCGGCTTCGCGGGCGGGGCGGTGATCGGCTGGGTGGTCGGCGAGCTCAAGGCACGGACGGGGGCCCACGAGGTCATCGTCACGATCATGCTCAACTACATCATGTACAACCTGCTGGCCTTCCTGCTCAGCACGCCCACGGCCCTGCAGAAGCCGGGGCAGTCGAACCTGATCAGCCCGAACGTGGCGGCCGACGCCAGGCTGCCGCACGTCGGCGGGCCGCCCCCGCAGGTCGACCTCGGCTTTCTCGTCGGCATCGCCGCGGCCGCCGGCGTGTGGTGGCTGCTGTCCCGGTCGACGGTCGGGTTCCAGTTCCGGGCGGTGGGCGCCAACCCGAGCGCGGCGCGCAGCTCCGGGATGGACGTCGAGCGGAGCTGGGTCCTGGTGATGCTGCTCGCCGGTGGGCTGGCCGGGCTGGCGGGCGCCGCTGTGATCCAGGGCCCGCTACAGAACATCACGTTCAACAGCTACGGCACGTACGGCTTCGACGGCATCACCGTCGCGCTGCTCGGGCGGGCAAGCCCGGTCGGGGTGGTGCTGGCGGCGCTGCTCTTCGGCGCCCTGCACGCGGGCGGCACGAACATGGAGGCCGCGACGCAGGTGCCGTCGGACATCGTTGAGGTGCTCCAGGGCCTCATCGTCCTGTTCGTGGCGGCCCCGCCGCTCATCCGGGCGATGTTCCGCCTGCGCCGGGCGAGGGCCGCGGGCCTTGAGGCCGTCCCGAAGGGGTGGAACCCGTGACCACGCTCGCCGCCGCCACGGGCGCCCCGATCAGCATCAACCGACGGATGGTCGCCGCCGGCACGTTCATCCTGTTCGGGCTGGTCGACATCTTCGTGTTCGGGCTGTTCGCGCACCCCGGCGACGCGACGTTCACGCTGTCGGTAGCCAATTCTGCCTTTCACATGCCCACCATCCACGCCCCGGCCGCCACGGTCGCCTACACCCTCGGCGCGGCGTCCATCGCGATCGGGCTGTCCGCCGCCTTCGTCGACGAGTCCAGGGCAGTCAGGCGCCTCAACATCGCCCTGGTGCTGCTGTTCTTCGTGATCTCGCTCCTGTGCTGGGCCTACGCGGGCAGCGCCATCCCGCTCAACGTCGTCAACCTGCTGCAGAGCACGATGAACCTCTCGATCCCGCTCGTCCTCGGCGCCCTCGCTGGCTGCATGTGCGAGCGGTCCGGCGTGATCAACATCGCGATCGAGGGGCAGCTCCTGACCGGCGCGTTCGCCGCGGCGGTGGTCGCGAGCGCGTTCGGCGCGCTGTCGCTCGGCCTGATCACGGGCTCGCTGGCCGGCGGGCTCCTCGGGGCGCTGCTGGCAGTGTTCGCGATCCGTTTCCTGGCCGACCAGATCATCCTCGGCGTGGTGCTCAACGTCCTGGCCGCGGGGCTCACCGGGTACCTCAACGACCGGATACTCGTGTCGCACCCGGACCTGAACGCGGGGCTCACGTTCAACGCCGTCAAGATCCCCGTCCTCGGCGACATCCCCATCATCGGGCCGATCTTCTTCGACTCGACGATCTTCCTCTACATCATGTACGCCATGATCATCCTGGTGCAGGTCGGGCTGTTCAGCACGAGATGGGGGCTGCGCGTCCGGGCCGTCGGCGAGCACCCGACCGCGGCCGACACCGTCGGCATCCGGGTGCTGGCGACCAGGTACCGCAACGTCATACTCGGCGGCCTGATCGCTGGCATCGGCGGCGCCTACCTGACCATCGGCTCGGTCGGCACCTTCAGCAAGGACATGTCGTCCGGCCTCGGCTACATCGCCCTGGCAGCGATGATCTTCGGCCGCTGGACGCCGCTGGGCGCGACGGCGGCGGCGCTGCTCTTCGGGTTCGCCAATTCGCTGCAGGCCACGCTATCTACGATCAACGTCCCGATTCCCTCCTACTTCCTGCTGATGGCCCCGTACGTCGCCACCATCATTGCCGTCGCCGGCCTGGTCGGCAGGGTCAGGGCGCCCGCGGCCGACGGCAAACCGTATGTCAAGGCCTGACCCCGAGCCCTACGGGCCTGCGGCGGCCAGCGCGGCGAGGCTAGCCGAGCGCACGGGCCAGGCCGGGCACGACGTGGCGGTGGTCCTCGGCTCCGGCTGGGCCCCGGCGGCCGACGCCGTCGCGGCGGCGCTCGGCGCGGCCGTCACCGAGGTACCCGTGGCCGACCTGGGCGGATTCGCTGCCTCCACGGTGCCCGGCCACGCCGGGGCGGTCCGCTCGCTGGTGACGGACGGGCTGCGGCTGCTGGTGTTCCTCGGCCGGACGCACCTGTACGAGGGGCACCCGGCCGCCACCGTGGTGCATGGGGTGCGCACGGCGGTCGCGGCGGGCTGCCGTGTGGTGGTGCTGACCAACGCGGCGGGCGGGATCCGCGCGGGCTACCGGGTCGGGCAGCCGGTCCTGATTCGCGACCACCTGAACCTGACCGGCAGATCCCCGCTCACCGGCCCGCCTCCCCCGCCCGGGTACCCGCCGCGCTTCACGGACCTCACCGCGGCATACTCGCCCCGGCTGCGCGCGCTCGCCCGCGCCGCCGACCCGAACCTGGCCGAGGGCGTGTACGCGGCGCTGCCGGGCCCGCACTACGAGACCCCGGCCGAGATCGCGATGTTGCGCACGCTCGGTGCCGACCTGGTCGGCATGTCCACCGTCCTGGAGGCGATCGCCGCCCGCCACCTCGGGGCGGAGGTGCTCGCCTTCTCGCTGGTGACCAACCTGGCGGCCGGGCTGACGGACCACGGGCTGGACCACGCCGAGGTTGTCGCGGCCGGGGCCGAGGCCGCGGAGCGGATGGGCGCGCTGCTCGCCAGCATCCTGCCGCAGGTCGAGCCCGCGTGAGCCGAACCCGCCTGACCGGGCGCACGGATCCGCAGACCGCCAGCATCCCGCCGCAGGACGTGCCCGCGTGAGCCGAACCCGCCTGACCGGCGCGCACCGGCGCGCACCGGGGGGCGGCGTGTGATCCCCGCCGGCCTGCATGCCCGGGTAGCGGCCTGGATCCGCGAGGATCCGGACCCCGGCGACCGGGCCGAGTTGCAGGCGCTCCTCGCCGCCTGCGATCAGGGAGGTGAGCCGGGCCGGGCGGCGCTGGCCGAGCTTACCGACCGGTTCGCCGGCCGCCTGCAGTTCGGCACGGCGGGCCTGCGCGGCCAGGTCGGAGCCGGCCCGAACCGGATGAACCGGGCCGTGGTCCGGGCGGCGACCGCCGCGCTCGCCGGGTGGCTGCGCGAGCGCGGTCCCGGCGCTGACCGGGCGGACGGGACTTCCCAGGCGGCAGCCGCGGTCCGGATGGCCGTGGTCATCGGGTGCGACGCGCGGCACCGCTCGGCCGTCTTCGCCGACGAGGCCGCGGCCGTGCTGACCGGGGCCGGTATCGCCGTCCATCTGCTGCCCCGACCGGGCCCGACGCCGCTGCTGGCGTTCGCCGTCCGGCATCTGGCGGCCGCAGCAGGCATCATGATCACGGCGAGCCACAACCCGGCCGCCGACAACGGCTACAAGCTCTACCTCGATGACGGTGCGCAGATCGTGCCGCCGGTCGACGCACAGATCGAGGCGGCGATCGCCCGCCTGGGGCCGCTGTCGCAGATCCCGGCCGGGCCTTTGGATGGTCCGCTGGCTACCTGGCACGGCGATGACGTGGCGCAGGCCTACCTCGATGCCATCATCGCCGCGTTCCCGCGCCGGCTGGCTGACGCCCCGCGCACCGGCGCCGCACCCACCGGCGCCCCGCCGCGCGTGGTCTACACGCCCCTGCACGGAGTGGCCGCCGGGCTGGCGCTGCGGGCCATCGAGCGGGCCGGGTTCCCGCCCCCGCTCGTGGTCGCCGCCCAGGCAGAGCCTGACCCCGGTTTCCCGACCCTCGCGTTCCCCAACCCCGAGGAGCCGGGCACGCTCGACCTGGCGCTCGAGCAGGCCGCACGCGACGGCGCCGATCTCGTGCTCGCGAACGACCCGGACGGCGACCGGCTCGCGGTGGCGGTGCCCGACCCTGGCACACCCGGCGTCTGGCGTGTGCTCACCGGAGATCAGGTTGGCGGGCTCATCGGCTCCTACCTGCTGGAAAGGACGGCCGCCGAGCCGCGGCCCGGGCGGCGGCTCGTCGTCACCACCGTGGTCTCCTCCACAATGCTCGCGAAGATAGCCGCGTCCGCCGGGGTCAGCTACGCCCAGACGCTGACCGGGTTCAAATGGATCGTCCGGGCCGGGCAGCAGGCCCCCGGCGCGCGTTTCCTGTTCGGGTACGAGGAGGCACTCGGGTACGCGGTGGGCGATGTGGTGCGGGACAAGGATGGGATCAGCGCGGCCCTCGCGGTGCTGTCGCTGGCCACCACCGCCCGCGCAGCCGGCCGGTCGCTGCTTGACCGCTGGGACGCCCTGGAAGCCGCGCACGGCGTCCATCTGACGGCACAGGTCACCCTCCACGCCCCGTCCCCGGCCGGCATCATGGGCCGGCTGCGGGCCGCTCCCCCGGCCGCGCTGGCCGACCAGCCGATGACCGGCTCGGCGGACCTCGCCGCCGGGGCCGGCACCGCCGGGGTGTCCGGCCTGCCGCCCGCCGACGTCCTGATCTACCGACTGCCCGGCGCCCGGGTGGTGATCCGGCCCAGCGGCACCGAACCCAAGCTCAAGGCCTACCTCGAGATCGTCGAGCCGGCTACGGCGCGGACGCTGGTGGCCGCCCGGGCGGCCGCGGCCGCACGGCTCGCACCGCTGCGTACCGCGGTGGCGGACCTGGTCGCGACGGCGTCGGCGGAGTAGGCCGAATGCCTGTGTTGACAGCCGCCGCAGCGCTCCTTGCCGGCCGCGGACACCGGAGCCCGAGGCTGAGAGGTCCCGGCGATAGGACTGCCGGGCTCGCGTGCCCCCGCTCCCCGATCCAGCGGCCCACTGCTGGGACCTCTTAGGCTGACCGGATGGGGTCGGCGGCGTGAAGACAGCGTTCGTGCTCGGCGGCGGGGGCCTCCTGGGTGCTCATGAGGTCGGCATGCTCCGCGCGCTGTCGGACGCTGGCATCGCACCCGACGTGATCGTAGGCACGTCGATCGGCGCCATCAACGGCGCGTTCGTGGCTGCTGACCCGGCGGGCGCGGCGGCCCGGCTGCGCCAGATGTGGCAAGGCGATGCGGTGCGGCAGGCGTTCAGCGGGACCCTGTGGGGCCGCGCGGTGCGGCTGGCGAGTTCGGGCACGCATCTGCACGCGATGGACCCGCTCCGCGACATGCTGCGCGGCATGCTTCCCGCGTCCGACTTCGCGGACCTGAAGCTGCCCTTTCACTGCGTCGCGGCCAGCATCGAGCGTGCGCAGGCGCGCTGGTTCAGCAGCGGGCCCATCGTGCCGGCTGTGCTGGCTTCGTGTGCCGTCCCCGGGCTTCTGCCGCCCGTGGAGATCGACGGCGAGCACTTCTTCGACGGCGGCCTGGTCCATTCCATCCCTGTGGGGCGCGCCGTTGCGCTGGGAGCGAGCACCATTTACGTTCTGCATGTCGGGC
>DAITAE010000311.1:0-5989 GCA_036824445.1 Streptosporangiaceae bacterium
TGAGCAGGGCCTCAGCCTGCTCGATCTGGTCGAGGTAGACGACGTCCCTCATGACAAAAATCAGTCTTTATGTAAAAGAACTTTTTGTCAATGTCCGCCGCCAGCAGATCGTGGCCGAGCCGCAGCCTCCCGGCGCTCACCCGAGTTGATCCAGCAGTGCTGGCAGGTCGGCGAAGGAGCCGAGGACATGGTCGGCCGTGCCACTGGCGGCCTGGTGCGTGCGGGCCAGATATTTGCCGGTCTTGACCAGCACCCCGGTCAGCCCTTGCCGCTGGGCCGCGAGCACGTCGCTTTCGATGTCATCGCCCACCATCAGCGTGCCGGCGGCGCCGGCGCCCAGATGGGCAAGCGCGGCGGCGAAGAAGGCCGGGGCAGGCTTGCCCACGACCTCCGCCTCGGTCCCCGCCGCTTGTTCCAGGCCCGCGACGAACGCGCCGCTGTCAAGCTGCAGGCCCTGATCGGTGCGCCAGTAGAGCCCGCGGTGCATGGCGACCAGCCTGGCTCCGCGCTGGAGGTGGTGAAAGGCGCGGTTGAGCGCCTGATAGCTGAACTCGTCGCCAGCCCCACCCACCAGCACCACGTCCACGGCGGGGTCGCCGTCGCCGACCAGCGTGACCCCGGTCAGATCCTCGCCGATATCCCCGCTGTTGAGCAGCAGGCACCGGGCGCCCGGGTAGCGATCGTTCAGGTAGGCGGCCGCGATGACCGGCGCGGTGAGGATGTCCCCAGCGGTGACCGGGAAGCCCTCCGCAGCCAGCACCGCCGCGATCGACTCCCGCGTGCGGGAGGTGGTGTTCGTGACCAGCGCCAGCGGCAGCGCCGCCCCACGCAGCCGCTTCAGCGCCGCGACCGCCCCCTCGATCGGCTTCCACGACACGGTCAGCACGCCATCGATGTCGATCAGCACCGCGCCAATGCGCCGCATGCCGTGACCATAGCCGCAGCCGCTGCCCAAGCCCAGGGCACCCGCCGGCAACGTGGGCAAACGGTGGCCTGGGCGCCCGGTGGCCGAGATATGAGGGCGACGTCGCTCGCGCCGGTCCGCCGCTAGCGGACGGGCTCGAGGATGATGACCGGGATCTGCCGAGTGGTTTTCCGCTCGTAGTCGGCGAACCCGGGATAAGCGGCCTTCTGCGCGGCCCAGATCCGCTCCCGCTCCGCACCCTCCGCCACCCTGGCGAGAAGTTCGACCGTGCTGGTGCCGATCTCGGCCGTCACTCGCGGATGGGCGAGCACGTTGTGGTACCAGTCCGGGTGGATGGGGGCACCCCCCTTGGAGGCGAAAACCGCGTAACCGCCGTCCACCGGCTGGTACATCATCGGGTTCACCCGCTGCTGCCCGGTCTTGGCCCCCACGGTGTGCAGGAGCAGCAACGGGGCACCTTCGAACGGGCCGCCCACCTTACCTTCGTTGGCCCGGAACTCCTCGATGATCTTGCTATTCCAGTTCGCCATATCCGGCATCCTCAACTCTGGCGATCCGTGCTCGCCGCGCTCGCCACTCACTTCGATCGAGCCCGGCCCGCTCCCCCGCCGCGGCTGGGCGCTACACCACAACCACGTCCTCACGCGGGTTCATTCCCGCGGATCCCAGGTGTGCCCGATGGCGCCAGATGCGCCCGCCAGTAGCCCTCGCGCCGACCGCCGTCACCGGCGATCGCGGCGGCGGCGATCCGGACCGCGGCGGCTGAGCAGGCGGTAGCCGATCGCCACGACGCAGGCGCCGAAGATCAGCCACGGAGCCAGCACCAGCAGGTTGGCACCGTTCACCCCCGCCTCCAGCATGTGTCGCGCGATCGCTGTCAGACCCAGGGCAGCGCACCGGGACGCACGGCGCGTGTAGCCGGTGTGATGGCCGGATGAAGGACGCGCGCCCGGGCCGGCCACGGCCGATCTCCACCCGGCCACCACAGGTACCGCATCAAGGCTCCAACCTGGCTGGGTCTTCTCGGACTAACGGCGCCGCGCACGCGGAACCAGGAGGACGGCATGCCAGCAACATTTGTCAGGACGTGCCCGCTCTGCGGGCTTCGCTTCTCCCACCCCTCGCTCCTCGAGTTGCACGTACGCGAGGACCACCCCCGGCGGGAAGGCCGCCCCGCCCGGGACGACGGCAAGCAGGCCGACACGAATGGGCCGGCCGGGAAGGCCGCGGACGGCTGACCCGAACGGATCACGGCCACAACGGCCCGGAGCCGCGCTGGCCAGGCCTGCCGCGCTGGCCAGGCCTGCCTCGCTGGTCAGCCGGCCGGGGTGAGGTGGACCACGCAGGCGTCGGGCTCGCCAAAGGGGATGAGCTCGGCGGCGGTCACGGGCGACTGCAGCCCGGCGAACGCGCCCTGAATGAGGCCGAGGTGCAGCGAGCAGACGATGTCGCTGTGGTGCTCGGCGAGTTCCAGGAAGGGGCAGTGCCGCAGCCGGACCTGGGCTGGCACGTCGCCGTCCCCGGCGACGGTTTCCGGCGCGAACGCCAGGTCGTCGAGCATCGCCAGCACGCGCGTGACCGCCTCGGCGCAGCCGACCTGGTGAAACGGCGCCGCCCGCGGGATCACGTGCTCGCCCCACGCGCGTCCGGCGTCGGCGGCGGCAGCGGCCGCGCTGCCGGAAGCGGCCGAGGTGAGGTAGGTGAGCAGGATCTCGGCCAGCACGCGGTACCGTCTCTCACCGCCGAGCGCTGTGCCGGGACGCGCCCGGTAGACAACGCGCGGGCGGCCGGGGCCGCACGGCTCGGCGACCATCCGCTCGATCACGCCACCCGCCATCAGCGCGTCGAGGTGGAAACGCGCGGTACTGGGGTGGATACCGGCCCGCCCGGCGATCTCCGAGGCGCTCAGCGGTGCCGGAGACCGGTGGATCGCCTCCAGGACCTGGCGGCGGCGAGCCCCGCCATGTCCGTCGGCGCCCACGTTTGCTATTCCGTTCCGGCCTGCGGTGGCAGGCCGGCCACCAGTGGGGTGTCGGCGGGTATGGGACCAACCGAGGTGGCGCCGCCGGGACTGCCCAGGGGCTCATCGCGGCCGGGGAGCGTCTCGTTGAAGAAGCGGGCGTTGTCCTCGATATAGATCTTCCACTGGTCCGGCACGTCATCCTCGTAGAAGATCGCCTCGACCGGGCACACCGGCTCGCACGCACCACAGTCCACGCACTCGTCCGGGTGGATGTAGAGGATGCGTTCCCCCTCGTAGATGCAGTCGACGGGGCACTCCTCGACGCAGGTCTTGTCCTTGACGTCGACGCAGGGCTCCGCGATCACATAGGTCATCAAGCACTCCTCGCGGTGAACTTCAGCCTACGGCCGAGATTACACGATTCCTACTCGTGTAAATGGTTCGCCTCCACGGGGCTGAGCTCCCCGCCATGCCGCAGGCTAGGCACAACCCTATGACAACCTCGCCTCCCCCAAATCACCAGGCCAGCCGACCCAGCCCCAGCGTCAGCCGGCCAGCTCGGAGTACAGGGCCGCCGTCTGCGCCGCGATCGCCGCCCAGCCGAACTGCGCGATCGCGCGCTCCCGGCCCAGCCTGCCCATGGCGGCGGCCCGGTCCGGGTCAACCAGCAGCGAGTTGAGCGCACCGGCCAGCGCTTCGTGATCGCCCGGCGGCACCAGCAGGCCGGTCTCGCCGTCGCTGACCACCTCGGGGATCCCGCCGACGCCGGAGGCGACCACCGCGGTCCCGCAGGCCATCGCCTCCAGGTTGACGATGCCGAGCGGCTCGTACAGCGATGGGCACGCGAACACGGTGGCGTGCGTCAGCAACTGGATGACCTCCCGCTTCGGCAGCATCTCCGGCAGCCAGACCACGCCGGACCGGGTGTCCCGCAGCCCCGCGACCAGGCTGGTCACCTCGGCGGCCAGCTCGGCGGTGTCCGGCTGGCCCGCGCAGAGCACCAGCTGCGCAGCCGGGTCAACCAGCTGCGCGGCCATGAGCAGGACAGGCAGCCCCTTCTGCCGGGTGATCCGGCCCACGAACACAACGCACGGCCGGCCCGGGTCGACGCCGTAGCGCTCCAGCACGTCGGTCCCCGGATCCGGGGCATACTCGCTGGTGTCGATCCCGTTCCGGATGACCCGCACCCGGTCCGCGGAGATGGCCGGGTAGGCGGCGAGCACGTCGGCCCGCATGCCCTCGGAGACCGCCACCACCGCGGCCGCCGATTCGGCCGCCATGCGCTCGCACCACGATGACAGCGCGTAACCGCCGCCAAGCTGCTCCGCCTTCCACGGCCGCAACGGCTCCAGCGAGTGCATCGTGACGACGTGCGGCACGCCGTAGAGCATCGCGGCCAGATGCCCGGCCAGGTTGGCGTACCAGGTGTGCGAGTGGACCAGGTCGGCGGACGCCACGGCCGAGGTCATCGAGAGGTCGGTGGAGATCGTCCGCAACGCCGGGTTGGCGCCGTCGAGACAGTCCCACGGCCGGTGCGCGACCGCGCCGGACCGGTCCGCGCCCTGGCAGTGCACGGTCAGGTCCACCAGGTGGGCCAGCTCGCGGGCGAGGTAGCTGACGTGGACGCCCGCGCCGCCGTACACCTCGGGCGGGTACTCCCGGGTGAGCAGGGCCACCCGCAGCCGCCCCTGACCGCCCGCGGTCACGCGGGCACCGCCTGGCCCTTGCCCACCACGGTGATGCCACCGGCCGACACCACGAAGCCGCGGGCCCGGTCGTGCTCCTTGTTCACCCCGACCGACACGCCCTCCGGGACGGTCACGTTCTTGTCGATGATCGCGTCCCTGACCACGGCATGGCGGCCGATCACCGTGTGGTCCAGGATGACGGACCGCTCAACGCTCGCCCAGCTGTTGACGCGCACCCCGGGCGAGAGCACCGACTCGCGGACCAGGGCCCCGGACACGATGACACCGTTGCTGACCATGCTGTCGAGCGCACGCCCGACCCGGTCGCCGTCGTTGTGCACGAACTTCGCCGGCGGCTGGGAGGGGACGTTGGTCAGGATCGGCCACCGGTCGTTGTACAGGTCGAACTTGGGGGTGGTCGCGCAGAGATCCATGTGGGCGTCGAAGTAGGCATCGAGGGTGCCGACGTCGCGCCAGTAGGCGGCGTCTTCCGGGCTGACGCCCGGCACCTTGTTGGCGGCGAAGTCGTACACCTGCGCACATCCGTCGCGCACCAGCATCGGGATCAGGTTCCCGCCGAGGTCGTGCCGGCTCGAGTCATCCGCGGCGTCCTTGCGCAGCGCGTCCACCAGCACGTCGGTGGTGAACACGTAGTTGCCCATGGAGGCAAGGGCCTCGTCGGGGCTGCCGGGGCGGGCCGGGGGATCGTCAGGTTTCTCCAGGAAGGCATCGATGGTGCGCCGGTCCTTGCCGACGCCGATGACGCCGAACTCGGTGGCCTCGTGGCGCGGCACCGGGATCGCCGCCACCGTCACCCCGGCGCCGCCGGCCACGTGCTCGTCGATGATCTGCCGCGGGTCCATCCGGTACACGTGGTCGGCGCCCACGACCACCACCAGGTCTGGGCGCTCATCGTTGATCAGGTTCAGCGACTGGTAGATCGCGTCAGCGGACCCGGTGTACCAGTACGGGCCGAGCCGCTGCTGGGCCGGGACGGGGGTCACGTAGTTGCCCAGCAGGGTGCTCATCCGCCAGGTGGTGGAGATGTGCCGGTCCAGGCTGTGGCTCTTGTACTGGGTCAGCACGCACACGCGCAGACAGCCGGCGTTGACGAGGTTGGACAGCGCGAAATCGATGAGGCGGTAGAGGCCGCCGAACGGCACGGCGGGCTTGGCCCGGTCCGCTGTCAGTGGCGCCAGCCGCCGGCCGGCTCCGCCGGCGAGCACAATCCCCAGGACCCGTGGCTCCGTCACCTCATGCCTCCTTGAGCACTGCGCCGATGATCTGCTGGGCCTCCTCCTGGATGCGGGCCAGCTGGCCGGGCCCCCGGAACGACTCCGCATACAGCTTGTAAACGTCCTCGGTGCCGGACGGCCGGGCCGCGAACCAGCCGGAGGCGGTGATGACCTTGAG
>DAITAE010000312.1:0-5983 GCA_036824445.1 Streptosporangiaceae bacterium
GAGCAGGCCGTCACTGCACGACGCGCTGGTCGAGCTGGCGCTCGACCCCCCGGTGTCCGCCTCGGATCTCGCCGGGCGCCCAAGACACGATGAGGACTTCCTGGTCATCTCCACCGTGCATTCGGCCAAGGGCCTCGAATGGCCCGTCGTGCACCTGCCCCACCTGGTCGATGGTGCCGTGCCCAGCGACATGGCGCTGGCGTCCCCGGCCGGGCTGGCCGAGGAACGGCGGCTGTTCTACGTCGCGGTCACCAGAGCCCGCGACCAGCTCTTCCTGTATGCGCCGATGCGCCTCCACCACCACCGGCTGGCCAGCGACGACCGGCACAGTTACGGGCAGCTGAGCCGTTTCCTCGACGACCGGGCCCTGGCCGAGTGTGAATCCGTCCAGGCCGCACCGCCGGGGCCGCTGCTGCCCCATGCCGGGGAACTGGCCGCCCGCATCGACGCGGACCTTGACGCGCTGTGGACCGGCTGATCCGGCGTGCCACCGCGAGGCTGCGGGCGTACCGCCAAAGGGGTGATGAGGCATTCTTCCTCTGTGATCGAGTTGCGTGTGCTCACGCCCGGCGACTGGGCCGTCTGGCGGGAGCTGAGGCTGGCCGCGCTTGCCGAGGCGCCATACGCTTTCGGCTCCCGGCTGTCTGACTGGACGGGCGAAGGCGACCGCGAAGAACGATGGCAGGCCCGGCTGGCCATCCCCGGCTCCTTCAACGTCGTCGCCGTGATGGCCGACCGGCCGGCCGGCATGGCCAGCGGTGTGCCGGCCGGCGACGGGGTCGCGGAGCTGATCTCGATGTGGGTGAGTCCGGCAGCGCGCGGCCAGGGTGTCGGGGACCAGCTGGTCGAGGCGGTGGAACAATGGGCCCGCGAGGAGCGGATGACGACATTGCGGCTCGCGGTGACGGAGGGCAACCAGAACGCCGCGGCGCTCTACCGGCGCAAGGGCTTCACCCTCACCGGTGAGCTCGGCGACCTGATGCCTGACGGCGTGCGCAGGGAGCACATCATGGCGAAGAGCTTGCGCCGTGGCTGACGGCAGGGCCGGCATGGCGGTGCGGCGCGTCGATTTCGGCTACTTCGTCCGGCCGGCGGTGGAGACCGGGACCGGCATGGCCAGAGTGGAACCGTGCCTGGGCTACGTCGTCGCCCACCCCGCGGGAATGATCCTGTTCGACACCGGCATGGGCTCCGATCCCGAGGTCGACGCCCACTACCGGCCCCGCAGGACCGGGTTGCGCGCGGCGCTGGCGGCCATCGGCGTGGAGATACCCGACGTCGCGCTCGCCGCGAACAGCCATCTGCACTTCGACCACTGCGGCGGCAACCCCGCGCTGGGCCGGACCCCGGTCTTCGTGCAACGGGCCGAGCTCGAAGCCGCCCGTCACACGCCCGGCTACACGCTCCCCCAGCTCATCGAGGGCAGCCGGTTCGAGCAGGTGACGGGCCAGGCTGAGGTGCTTCCGGGGGTGTTCCTCATGCCGACGCCGGGTCACACCGGCGGTCACCAGTCGCTGATCGTCCGCCGTCCGGACGGCGCGGTGATCGTCGCCGGGCAAAGCCACGACACCGCGACCCAGTACGCGGCCGACCAGCTCGCCTGGCGTGCCCACCGCGATGCTCACGGCCAGCCCTTGCCCGGCGTCCCGGACTGGATGGATGCCCTCCAGCAACTCGATCCCCGGCTGGTCTACTTCGCCCACGACCGCTCCGTCTGGACTCCTTGACGCCGCAGCGCGGCGGGAGCCGCCGGATGATCGTGATCGCCGACCGCTGACGGACTGCGCGAGCCGCGCCTGAAGCCGCCGACCACAGCGGGCGATCTCACCGCGTGCCCACCAGCGGCAGCGGACACATCACCGAGGCCGCCGCTCGGGTCAGTCCGAGCGAGTATGAGAATGGGGTGGTACAGCCTGCGCGTTGCCGCGCCATTGGGCAGTCGGGTCATGGGAGTGGACATCTGAATGGAGCGGGCATCGCGCAGGCCCCGGGCGAAGCTCACGACGCCGGTGCGCGCTCTCGTCGGCTTCGTGTGCGTTCTGGTGCTGGTCGACACCGTGTTCTTCACGGCGCTGACACCGCTGCTGCCCCACTACGTGCAAGCGGCCGGGCTGACGAAGTCCGGGGCGGGAATCCTGGTCGCCGCCTATCCCGCCGGCACGCTCATCGGCGCGCTGCCGGGCGGGCTCCTCGCCTCCCGGATGGGGTCACGGCTGGTGGTGCTGCTCGGCCTGGCCCTGATGAGCGTGTCGGTACTGGTGTTCGGCTGGGCCACCACGCCGGCCGTGCTCGACACCGCCCGCTTCGTCCAGGGCCTCGGCGGGGCATGCACGTGGTCCGCGGGCCTCGCCTGGCTGGCGACGGCCGCGCCGACGGAACGGCGCGGTGAACTGCTGGGCACCGCCCTCGGCGCCGCGGTCGCCGGGGCGCTGCTCGGCCCGCTGGCCGGGGTGATAGCCGACCAGGTCGGGACCGGGCCGACGTTCTCCGGCGCCGCCGTCGCGGGCGTGGCCCTGATGCTGGTGGCCTTCCTGGTGCCGGGCCCGCATGACTCGGAGCCTCAGGGACTGAGCGCGACGTGGCCCGCTCTGCGCGACCGCCAGGTCGGCACCGGCATGTGGCTCACCATGCTGGCCGGACTGGGCTTCGGCGTCGTGGACGTGCTCGCGCCGCTGCGGCTGAACGCGCTGGGCGCCACGGCCTTCGTCATCGGGGGAACCTTCCTGGCGTCGGCCGCAATCGAGGCGGGACTCTCGCCGCTGGCAGGCCGACTGTCGGACCGCCGTGGCCCGTTGACGCCCGTCCGGTTCTCCCTGGCGGTAGCGGTGGCGGTGAGCCTGCTGGCACCGCTGCTGGCACCAGCGGCGCTGCTGGTGGTCCTGCTGGTCGTGGGAATGCCATCGTTCGGCACGCTCTACGCCCCGTCGGCGGCACTGCTGAGCGCCGGCGCCGACAGCCTGCGGCTCAACCAGGGGCTCGCGTTCGGGCTGGCGAATCTCGCCTGGGCGAGCGGGCAGGGCATAGGCGCTATCGCGAGCGGGGCACTCGCCCAGGCGACCTCGGATTTCCTCCCCTACGCGCTGCTCGCCGCCGCCTGCCTGGTGACGCTCGCCGTCCTGCGCTTCCGCTATGCCAGCAGCCGCGCCCGGCAGGCGAGCTGAAGCGCCAGCCGCTGATCGGGGTCATCGAGATCGATATCGAGCAGCTCGGTGATGCCGCGCAACCGGTTGGCCACGGCGTTGCGGTGCAGGTGCAGCTTCTGCGCCGTCTTGACGATCGAGCCCTGCTCATCGAGGTAAGCCGCGAGCGTCTGGATCGCCGTGTCGGCCCGGCCCGGGCCAAGCTTCTCCAGCGGCGCAAGCTGGTCGCGCACCGAGGCCCGGGCTGTGTCCGAGGAGTACCACTCCATGAGCATCCGCTGAACCCCGACCACGTCGTGGGCGGCGACGCCGGCCGGTCTGCGGGCCGCCCGGGCGGCGAGAAGAGCGCCCCGCGCCTCGGCGGCCGAGGCGCGCAGCCCCATCGGGCCCTCGTGCGGCGATCCCACTCCGGCCCGGAACCGCAGCGGCGACAGCCTCGCGCCGATGGCATGGAGCGCGCGATCGGCCGACCGGGCGGCCCGGGCCCCTGCCTGTGGGCCGGGATTGGAGCCGGTCACGCGGATGAGCACGATCGCGCGCGCGACCCGCGACAGATACCAGTTGCCGCCGGCCGCCGCCACCGCCTGCATCGCGATCTGTCCCGCCGCTTCCAGCAGTTCGAACCGGTGGATCTCGTCCGGCTCGGCCTCCTCCAGATCATCGGCCTCGATCCGGACGGCGACGTGCCAGCCGCCCACCGGGATGCCCAGCTGCCTGGCCCGGTCGAGCAGGTCCTCGTTGATCGCATCCTCCGACATCAGCAGCTCGGCCAGCAGCTCGCTCCGGGAGCGGACCGGCAGCTCGCGGGCCCGCCTTGCCAGATCGAGCAGGCGTGCCGCGGCCAGTGCCGCGGTGTGCAGGACCAGCCGGGCGCCGATGCTGGCGTCGCCGTGCGCATGCGGAGCGGCGAGATACCCGATCGGCGTTTCCCCGACCACGACCGGCACGCTGACCTCATCCGCATCAGGACCGGCCGCCTCGCCCGCGTCCCGGCCGCGCATCGCGCCTGCCGGGTAGCCGGTCTCCCCATTGGGGGAACTGCCATCCGCCAGCACCACGGGACGGAACTCGACCGGGGTTCCGAGCGCCCGGGCGACCGAGGCGCACAACGTGCTGAGGTCGGCGTCGGCTTCCTCGGCGGCCAGCACCGCATCCAGGCCCTGCTGGGCCCGGCCGAGCACCCGCTCGGCGCCGCCCCCGATCTCGCGGTTGATCGCCTGCACAAGCTCGGTGAGGTCGGTCTCCGGCGGGATGGAGATCAGCGCGATGTCGGCGCGCCCGGCGATATCCGTCACCGTCACCGTCGGCCGCCAGTTATCGGCGGCGAAGGCCGCGACGGCGGCCACCTTGTGGACCGACGCCCAGCGCAGAGCCATGTCCAGGCGGTAGTCGGTGACCTCCGCGGAGGCAGCGCGGGAAAGCACGACGAAACTGGTGGCGGGGGCGTGGCTCAGGTCGGCGAATCGCTCGCCGAACCGGACCACGGTGACATGGCGATCACCGCCGCTCCGGCTGACTCGGCGCAGCGCGGCGAGCGGCGAACTCGCGAGGATCTCGTCAACGGTAGGCATCCGGAGCCCCACCCTATTGATGGCATCAGAAGGCCACCTTATGCGGAGCGCACACATCAGTCACCATCGCGGTGCAGTCTGCCCATTCATCTCAGCTTGGCCGACTGGGATCATGTCGTTGAACGGAGATTCAGCAGCGGGCGTGGCTCACGCACGCCAATACCCCAAGCCCCCCGGGGAGAGCGTATGGAGCACGGAACTGTGACCAGGCAGGAGGGCCTTGAAGAGAAGGCCCCGGACTGGTGGCCTTACGCCCCGGAGTTCCCGGACTGGCACGTGTGGCGAGGGGTCGCGGGCCTGCTGTACGCGCGACGGCCCAGGTCAAGCCCGCCGAAGGTGGTGCGGGGCAAGGACACGGTGGACCTTCGCGACCAGATCCGAATGGCAGAGATGCCCCGGTAACCAGCCTGTTCCCTCGGCACATCCTCTCATTACGGTGCTGCGCACCGGTTCTTTGTGCTCATTCGTCCCTGCTGCCCCCCTGGCCTTAGCCGTTACGCGGGCCTCACCGACCTCACTAGTCTCACCAGCCCGGCACAAGGCCGGGCTGATACGCCTCAGCAGCCCGCCTGTGGTGCGGCGCGACGGCCGCTCCCCGTTCCGGGGCCATGCCATCGTCTCCCTCGGCAACGCCGGCCTTCGCGCAAAGGCGACAGGTATTCTGTGCAACGGTGGGCAATCATCCATACACAACCAATGACGTCTGAGTCTTTCGACAGCCAATGCCGGTGACCATGAAGCGACTGCTCGACGCTGACACATTGCGCGCCCTGTCCCGGGGCTGTGCCATCCTCGGCGCAGGTGGCGGGGGCGATGCGTACGTGACGCTGCTGCAGGCATTGCAGGCAACCGAGGACTTCGGCCCGGTTCCGTTGGTCGATTTGGACGAATTGCCCGATGACGCGCTGATCATGCCGTGCGCTGGGATCGGTGCCACCACGGTCGTCCTGGAAAAGTTCGAGAACGGGGACGAGGGAGCCCGGCTCCGGGATCATCTGCAGTTCATGACCGGGCGCCCGGTGGCGGCGTTGATGTCCACCGAGATCGGCGGTGGGAACGGCCTGCTTCCCATCACCTGGGCCGCGCCGATGGGGCTGCCGGTGGTGGACGCCGACGGCATGGGACGGGCGTTCCCGGAGGTCCCGCAGGTCACCATGCATCTGGCTGGTATCCCGGCGAGCCCGGCGGTGCTGACCGACGAACGCGGGAACCTGGCGGTGTTCCGGACGATCTCCGGCGACTGGATGGAGCGCCTCGAACGGGCAGCCGCGG
>DAITAE010000313.1:0-5979 GCA_036824445.1 Streptosporangiaceae bacterium
CCGCCGACTTCTCGGCCATGATGGCCGCGGCGATGGGCAAGCAGGTCGCCGACGTGGCGTTGCGCATCTGGACGCCCCAGCATGCGTCCATTCAGTTCGTCAAGCAGGTGGCGCCGACGGTGGCTGACCTGACCGACCGGCGCGCCCCGTCGGGCCCGCAGGCCGGTGACTACCCGACCGGCGCCTGGGGCAGCGGGGAGAGCCGTGACTACCATCTCTGCGTGCGGGTTGCGGCGCCGGGTGCGGTCGGACAGGAGATGCTGGCCGCCCGGGTCAGCTTGGTCACCGCCGCGCCGTCCGAGGCGGTGATGGGCCAGGGGCTGGTCCGGGCGATCTGGACCGATGACGAGGCGCTGTCGACCCGGATCAATTCCCACATCGCGCACTACACCGGCCAGGCCGAACTCGCCCAGGCCATCCAGGAAGGGCTGGAGGCCCGCAAGCAGGGCGACGAGGAGACCGCGACGGCCAAGCTCGGCCGGGCGGTGGCGCTTGCCCAGCAATCCGGCAACGAGGACACGGCCAAGCTGCTGGCTAAGGTGGTCGACGTGGTGGACGCCGCGACCGGGGCCGTGCGGCTGAAGCAGAAGGTCGAGGACGCCGACGAGATGGCGCTCGATACCAGGTCGACCAAGACGGTCAGGACCAGGAAGTAGGCGGCATGCCAACGTGCCCTGCCGGTCACACGTCGGCAAGCAGTGACTTCTGCGACGTCTGCGGAGCGAGGATCGGCGCATCCGCCAGCACGCCGCCGGCGCCACAGGCCCTAGCAGCGCAGTCACCGGAGCCCGCCGAGCCTTGCCCGCAGTGCGGGGCGGCCAGGTCGGGCCGTTTCTGCGAGTCCTGCGGGTTCGACTTCGACGCGGACCCGGAGCCGGCGGCCGCAGGGACCGGCCCGGCGGCGCCCGCTGAATCCGCACCGCCTCCTGGGGGACCGGTACCGGCCTCCGGAGGGGCGGCACCGCCTCCCGGGGAACCGGCACCGGCGTCCGGCGCGGCCGACCCGGGAGCGCCCGCCTCCGCGCAGGCGTCCGGCGGCCCGGTGACGTGGACGGCGGTGGTGGCCAGCGACCGTGCGTACTTCGACGACGTGGTGGCGGCGGGCGGCCCGGACGCGACGGCACTGACGTACCCGGCTTACTCCCCGGAGCGCCGGTTCGAGCTCGCCGGGCCGGAGATGCGCATCGGCCGCCGCAGCGTGTCGCAGGGCCTGGAGCCCGAGATCGACCTGACGGGCCCGCCCGCCGACCCGGGCGTCTCCCGGCTGCACGCCGTGCTGATCGCCGAGCAGGGCGGCGGCTGGGCGATCCTCGACCCGGGGTCGGAGAACGGGACCTTCGTCAACGGCAGTGAGATCGCCACCGGGGCGCGGGTGCCACTGCACGACGGTGATCGCATCCACATCGGGGCGTGGACGCTGATCACCATCAGCGCCGGCTGAGGGCGGCGAAGGCCGGGCTGTCGGCACGAGGGCCCGCCCTAACGCTCCAGAACCGCCCTGACCTGGCCGGCGATCTCGATGTCCTCCCTGGCGGCGATCACGAACGACCTGACGGGGGCGCCAGGGTCCCCGATCTCCCGGTCGGCGGCGGAGCCCCCGGCGGCAGGGTCCCCGCCAGCAGGGTCCCCGCCAGCAGGGTCGTCAACGGGAGAGCCGTCGGCCTCGTTGCGCCCGGCGTCCAGGCGCACGCCGAGGAACCCGAGCCCGGCCGCCGCCTCCGACCGCACCACGGGCGAGTTCTCGCCCACCCCGCCCGTGAACACCAGCACGTCGAGGCCGCCGAGGGCGGCGGCCATGGCTGCGATGCCGGCCCGGAGCCGGTGCGTGTAGACGTCGAGCCCGAGCCGCGCGTCGGGGAGGCCCGCGGCCGCGCCGGCCACCACCTCGCGCATGTCCGCGGTCCCCGCCAGGCCGAGCAGGCCACTGCGGTGCTCTAGCGCGGCCGCCAGTTCCGCGACCGGCGTGCCGGCGTGGCCGGCCAGCCACAACACCAGCCCCGGGTCGACCGACCCGGAGCGGGTGGCCATCACCAGTCCCTCCAGTGGCGTGAATCCCATGGTGGTGTCCACCGACACGCCGTCGCGCACGGCGGCCAGCGACGCACCGGCGCCCAGGTGGCAGGTGACGGTCCGGCTCCCGCCGGCCAGTTCCGCGGCCCGCCGCGCCGCATAGGAGTGGGACAGCCCGTGGAAGCCGTAGCGCCGCAGCGCCCAGCGCTGCCGCCACTCGCGCGGCAGCGCGTAGGTGGCCGCAGCGGCCGGGATCGTGGCGTGGAAGGCGGTGTCGAAACAGGCCACGCCCGGCACACCGGGCAGCACCCGCTGGACCGCCGCCACCGCGGCCAGGGACTTCGGCTGGTGCAGCGGGGCCAGGTCGGTCAGCGCCCGCAGCGTGGCCAGCACGCCGTCGTCGATCCGGACCGGTGCGGTGAACGAGGTTCCGCCGTGAACGATCCGGTAGCCGACGGCGTCGGCATCACCCAGCGACGCGAGCGTGGACTCCATCGCCGCGGCATCTGCCGCACCGCGCGGCGCCGGGAGATCGGCAGTGCCGGTCACCTTGTCCGAGGAATCCAGGACCCGCAGCTTGAGGCTGCTGGACCCGGCGTTGACCACCAGAACGCGCACCGGCCCTCCCGACCGTTCCGAAACTAGTGCGGCCAGGACCAGTTCCGGATCTCCGGCGCGTCCTCCCCATGGCTGCGGGTGTACGCCCGGCACTTGATCCGCTCGTCGATCATCAGCTGCCGGACGTGACCGGCTGCGGGCGCCAGCCCCGGCACCCGGTCGATCACGTCGATGACCAGGTGGAACCGGTCAAGATCGTTGAGCATGACCATGTCGAACGGCGTGGTGGTGGTGCCTTCCTCGATGTACCCGCGCACGTGCAGCTGGTCGTGGCCGTGGCGCGCGTAGGTGAGCCGGTGGATGAGCCACGGGTAGCCGTGGTAGGCGAAGATCACCGGCCGGTCGGTGGTGAACAGCGAGTCGTACTCGGCGTGGGACATGCCGTGCGGATGAGCGGTCTCCGGCTGCAGCCGCATCAGGTCCACCACGTTGACCACCCGCACCTTGAGCTCCGGCAGGTGCTTGCGGAGCAGGTCGGTGGCGGCCAGGGTCTCCAGGGTGGGGATGTCGCCGCAGCAGGCCAGGACGACGTCAGGCTCGCCCTGCTGGTCGTTGCTGGCCCACTCCCAGATGCCCGCGCCCCGGGTGCAGTGGATCACCGCGTCGTCCATGGCCAGCCAGTCCGGCTGCGGCTGCTTGCCGGCCACGATCACGTTGACGTACTGACGGCTGCGCAGGCAGTGGTCGGCCACCGACAGCAGGCAGTTCGCGTCCGGAGGCAGGTAGACGCGGATGATCTCGGCCTTCTTGTTCATCACGTGATCGATGAACCCGGGGTCCTGGTGCGAGAAGCCGTTGTGGTCCTGCCGCCAGACGAGGCTGGACAGCAGGTAGTTGAGTGAGGCGATCGGCCGCCGCCAGGCGATGCCCCGCGACACCTTCAGCCACTTCGCGTGCTGGTTGAACATGGAATCCACGATGTGGATGAACGCCTCGTAGCAGTTGAACAGCCCGTGGCGGCCGGTCAGCAGGTAGCCCTCCAGCCAGCCCTCGCACAGATGCTCCGACAGCACCTCCATCACCCGGCCGTCCGGCGCGAGGTGGTCGTCGCCGTCGATGATCCGCCCGTCGAAGGCCCGGTCGGTCGTCTCGAACACGGCCTGCAGCCGGTTGGACGCGGTCTCGTCGGGGCCGAACAGCCGGAACGTGGTCCGGTTGCGGGCGATCACGTCCCGCAGCCATCCCCCGAGCACGGCGGTGGCCTGCGTCGCGCCGGTGCCCGGGTGGCTGACCTGCACCGCGTAGTCACGGAAATCGGGCAGGTCGAGGTCGCGCAGCAGCAGGCCGCCGTTGGCGTGCGGGTTGTCGCTCATCCGGCGGTGACCGTTCGGGGCGAGGGCGGCCAGCTCGCCCACCAGCGCACCGTCGGCGCCGAACAGCTCGCCGGGCCGGTAGCTGCGCAGCCATTCCTCCAGCAGGGCCAGGTGCGCGGGATTGGCGCGGACATCGGCGACCGGCACCTGGTGGGCACGGAAGGTCCCCTCCACCGGCACGCCGTCCACGGTCTTCGGGCCGGTCCATCCCTTCGGTGTCGCCAGCACGATCACGGGCCAGCGGGGCCGGGTCAGGTCTCCGTCCTGCCTGGCCCGCCGCTGGATGGACTGGATCTCCTCCACCACCTCGTCGAGAGTGGCGGCCAGCTGACGGTGCACCGGCTCGGGCTCGTCGCCGGCCACCGTGTACACCCGGTACCCGTAGCCCTCCAGCAGGGCGGTGAGCTCGCCGTCGGGTATCCGGGCGGGCACCGTCGGGTTCGCGATCTTGTAGCCGTTCAGGTGCAGGATCGGCAGCACAGCGCCGTCGGTGGCCGGGTTGAGGAACTTGTTCGAGTGCCAGCTGGCCGCCAGCGGCCCGGTTTCCGCCTCGCCGTCGCCGATCACGCACACGGCGATCAGGCCCGGGTTGTCGAACACCGCGCCGCAGGCATGGGCCAGCGAGTAGCCCAGTTCGCCGCCCTCGTGGATCGAGCCGGGGACCTCAGGGGTGGCGTGGCTCCCGATGCCGCCAGGGAAGGAGAACTGCCGCATCAGCGCGGCCAGGCCGGCGGTGCTGCGGCCGATGTTCGGGTAGCGCTCGGAGTAGGTGCCCTCCAGGTAGGCGTTGGCCACGAGGCCCGGCCCCCCGTGGCCGGGGCCCGCGATGTAGATCATGTCCAGGTCCCAGTTGCGGATCACCCGGTTGAGGTGGGCGTAGAGGAGGTTGAGGCCCGGTGTGGTCCCCCAGTGGCCCAGCAGCCGCGGCTTGATGTCCTCCGGCCGCAGCGGCTCCTTCAGCAGCGGGTTGGCCATCAGGTAGATCTGGCCGGCGGACAGGTAGTTGGCCGCGCGCCAGTAGCCGTCCAGCGTCCGCAGCTCGGTCTCGGTCAGGCCCGGCTTGGTCGTGGTCATTGGAGCGTGCCCTCCCTGTCTGGCGGCATCGTGGGCGCGGCCGGCGGCAGCCGAAGCTGGCGCAGGAACGGGTCGGCCGCAAGGTGACTGGTGACCCGCACCCGCGTGTCCACCGCGAACACGCCGTCGGGGCGGGCGATGACCGGGTTGAGGTCGAGCTCGGCGACCTGCGGCAGGTCGGTGGCGAGCCGCGAGACGCGCAGCAGCGTATCGCGGAGCGCCCCGATGTCGGCGGCCGGCCGGCCCCGGTGGCCGAGCAGAAGCGGCGCGGCGCGGACCGCCTCGATGAGGTCGTCGGCGTCGGCGTCGGTCAGCGGTGCGAGCCGTGCGGCGTGGTCGCCGTGCACGTCCGTGGCGACGCCGCCCAGGCCGAACACCACCAGCGGACCGAACACCGGTTCCTGCACCACCCCGACGATGATCTCAGTGCCACCGGCGATCATGGGCTGCACCAGGACCCCGGACAGGCGGTCGCCGAACCTGCCTTCCAGTCGCCGCAGGGCGCGGCGCACCTCGGCCGGCCCGCGCAGGCCGAGTTCGACCGCACCCGCGTCGCTCTTGTGCACCAGCCCGGGCACCTCGGCCTTGAGCGCCACGTGGCCGCCGAGCGCGGCGGCGGCTTCGGCCGCCGTCTGGGCGCCGGTGGCGAACCGGCCGTCCACCACCGGCACCCCGTAGCAGCGGAGCAGTTCGCCGGCGTCGGCCGCCGGCAGCCAGCCGCCGCCGGGCGTGCGCCCGAGGAACGCGCCGACCAGCGCCCGGGCGTCGCCCGGCCGGACGCCGGTGAGCTCGGGCACGGCACCCGGCGGGCGGGACCGCCACGCGCTGTACCTGGCCGCCCGGGCAAGGGCGCCGGCGGCCGCCTCCGGGTAGGCATAGGCCGGGACGGCGGGACCGCCGCCCGCGGCGGGCAGCACCCTGACGGTCTCGTTCTGGCCGAGGATGACCGCCGCGAGCGGGACCG
>DAITAE010000007.1:0-22045 GCA_036824445.1 Streptosporangiaceae bacterium
AGACGATCGGGTTCGAGATCGCCGAGCAGCTCGGCTGGCGGCTGCCCGCCCAGATCGTCGTGCCGGTCGCCTCCGGCGCGCAGCTCGTCAAGATCGACAAGGCGTTCCGCGAGCTGATCTCGCTGGGGCTGGTCGAGGACACGGAGTACCGGGTGTTCGGGGCGCAGGCGAGTGGGTGCGCCCCGGTGGCCGCCGCGTTTCGGGCCGGCCACGACGTGGTGCAGCCGGTGCGGCCGTCCACGATCGCCAAGTCGCTGGCGATCGGTAACCCGGCCGACGGCCCGTATGTGCTGGACGTCGTGCGGCGCACCGGCGGCGCCGTCGCCGACGTAAGTGATCCTGAGGTGGTGAGCGCAATGCGGTTGCTGGCCGCCACCGAGGGCATCTTCGGCGAGACCGCGGGCGGGGTCACCCTGGGCGTGCTCCGGCGCCTGCTCGCCGATGGGCTGCTCGACCCCGGCGCCGAGACCATCATCATCAACTCGGGCGACGGCCTGAAAACGCTCGACGCCGTGGCGGACGGGGCTGCCGGGCCGGCGACGGCGCCGATCCGCCCGACGATGGCGGCATTCCGGGCCTTCGAAGACTCGCTGGCCGTCCCGGACCCCGGGTGACGCGTCCCGGCCCGCCCGCCTTGTCCAGTTTGCCCTTGTTTGTCCGGCCTGCGACCTCCTGCGCATCTCGTGATCATGACTCTGGTGTAGTTGGGTGTGCAGCCAAGTCGTGATCACGGGTTGCGGCGCCCCTCCTTTGCCCCACTGCACGGAAAGGTAGTTCCCCTGATGAGCGTTTCTGTCCGTATCCCAACCATTCTGCGTACGTACACGGGCGGGTCGGCCGAAGTGACGGCCGACCCGGGAACCCTGCGCGAGGTGCTCGCTGGTCTCGACGCCGCCTACCCGGGCCTGGCCGGGCGGATTGTGGATGAGACGGGCAATCTGCGCCGGTTCGTGAATGTTTATGTCGGAGAAGAGGACGTGCGGTTCGCCCAAGGCCTGGAGACCCCCGTCCCGTCGGGTGCGCACGTGTCGGTGATCCCGGCTGTCGCGGGCGGCTGAGGCGCCGACGGTGAGCGGCGTGTTTCGCCCAGAGTGAACCGTGGTGTCCCTGTGTTCAGACTGCCGCGGATGGCGCGCCCGACTGCATTAGGCGAGTAACCGGTCACAGGAGAACGTGGCAGGGGGTAAGGTCGTGTCCGGTCGCTGTCGGTCGGCGAGAACGGCAAGCCCTGCTTGCCTGGCACGCCTAACGTTTCGCGATCGACTGGTCCCGCGGAAGCAAGGGTGGGACCTGAAAGGCCCGAGCGTAGTTAGGGAGTTGTTGGGTAATGGCTCAGGGCACCGTCAAGTGGTTCAACGCGGACAAGGGCTACGGCTTCATCGCGGTCGACGGTGGTAGGGACGTGTTCGTGCACTTCTCCGCCATCCAGATGGATGGCTACCGCAGCCTCGAGGAGGGGCAGCGAGTCGAATTCGATATCGAGCAGAGCGACCGCGGGCCGCAGGCATCGGCCGTCCGCGCGGTCTGACTGACCTCTGCCGGCCAACCGGTCCATGGCCCGGTACCCAGTTCGCTGGGTGCCGGGCCATCTGCTCCGGTATCGGGCTCACGGCGGGGTCATGCCGCTGACGGCGGGTCATCCCGGCTGCCGGCGGGTCATCCTGGCTGACAGCTAGGGCCCATCCCGGCTGCCGGCCAAGGTCATCCAGCCGACGGCCAGGGTTATCCAGCTGACGGCCAGGGTTATCCAGCTGACGGCCGCTGGCGTCAGGGCAGCGGCTCGATCTCCACGTCCGGATTCATGGCACGGATCGGGCCCGGCCGCGCGCTCACGACCGGCCAGCCACGATCGGCGGCGAGGAAAGCGGCGTGGGCCGAACTCGTCGACGCCTGCGAGGGCGGGGCACAGGCCCGCAGCAAGCCCGTTCCGGTCGCTTCGGACGCCCCGAACTGCGCAACCTTCGCAATGGGCGAACGCACCAGGTCGAACAGGCGTGCCTGCTGCTCCGGGTCGTTGAGCCCGGCGAGCGCATCGGCCAGGCAGGGGGCCGGGATGACGAGCGGGATCAGATGCTCGTGGCTGATGTAGAGCAGTGCCTGCATGTAGGGCGTGCCACGGGCGGCCTGCACCAGCGCACTCGTATCGAGGATCCGCCCGCCGATCACGCCGCGGGGTTAGGGCCTACGCCCAGGACCTGCCGAGCCCAGGCGTAGTGCTTGGCCTCCGGATCGGGACAGCGCTCGAATATGCGGTCGAGGGTGGCGCGGGCGTCGCGCCAGTCATCCTCACGGCGAAGCAGGTCGGCAATGTACCCGGAGACGGAGTCGATCCGGCCCTCGTCCTTGGCCCGGCGCAGCTTCTCGATCAGGTCCTTGGGCAGGCTGATCCCGAGCTTCTCCGTTCCGGACATACTCCGGTTATACCGGTCCCGGCGGCGTGCTCTCAACACGAACGGCAACGTCGCCCGCGCCTTCCAGGCTGGCTTGCACTCTCAACCCGAGAGTGCTAAACAGGATGGTTGGCACTCTCCCTTCGAGAGTGACAACGCCAAGGCAGGATCGGGGCGATGAGGCCTCACGTCGGCAGGAAGGGACTGCCCGGCGGGACGGCCGGCCGTCGCGGGCGTCGGCTCGATTCACCCAAAGCAGCTAACAAAGTCCCGGGAGGACTGGCCTATGGCAGCCAAGATGATCGCGTTCGACGAGGACGCGAGGCGCGGCCTCGAGCGCGGTATGAACCAGCTGGCCGACGCCGTGAAGGTAACCCTCGGCCCTAAGGGCCGGAACGTGGTGCTCGAGAAGAAGTGGGGTGCCCCCACGATCACCAACGATGGCGTGTCCATCGCCAAGGAGATCGAGCTCGAGGACCCGTGGGAGAAGATCGGCGCCGAGCTGGTCAAGGAAGTCGCCAAGAAGACCGACGATGTCGCCGGCGACGGCACCACCACAGCGACCGTGCTGGCACAGGCGCTGGTCCGTGAGGGCCTGCGCAACGTGGCCGCGGGCGCGAACCCGATGTCGCTCAAGCGGGGCATCGAGGCCGCGGTGGAGCGGGTGAGCGAGGAACTGTCCAAGCTCTCCAAGGACGTGGAGACCAAGGAGCAGATCGCTTCGACGGCTTCCATCTCCGCCGGGGACGCCGCGATCGGCGAGATGATCGCCGAGGCGATGGACAAGGTCGGCAAGGAAGGCGTCATCACCGTCGAGGAGAGCAACACCTTCGGCCTCGAGCTCGAGCTCACCGAGGGCATGCGCTTCGACAAGGGGTACATCTCGCCCTACTTCGCCACCGACCCGGAGCGGATGGAGGCGGGCCTCGACGACCCGTACATCCTGATCGTCAACTCCAAGGTGTCGGCCAACAAGGACCTGCTGCCGCTGCTGGACAAGGTTGTGCAGTCCGGCAAGCCGCTGGTCATCATCGCCGAGGACGTCGAGGGCGAGGCGCTGGCGACGCTGGTCGTCAACAAGATCCGCGGCCTGTTCAAGTCCGTCGCGGTGAAGGCGCCCGGCTTCGGCGACCGCCGCAAGGCCATGCTCGGTGACATAGCCATCCTCACCGGCGGCCAGGTCATCAGCGAGGAAGTCGGTCTCAAGCTGGAGACCGCCGACCTCGACCTGCTCGGCCGGGCACGCAAGGTCGTCGTCACCAAGGACGAGACCACGATCGTGGACGGCGCGGGCGAGGCGGAGCAGATCTCCGGCCGGGTCAACCAGATCCGGGCCGAGATCGAGAACACCGATTCCGACTACGATCGCGAGAAGCTGCAGGAGCGGCTGGCCAAGCTCGCGGGCGGCGTCGCGGTGATCAAGGCTGGCGCGGCGACCGAGGTCGAGCTGAAGGAGCGCAAGCACCGCATCGAGGACGCGGTGCGCAACGCCAAGGCCGCGGTCGAGGAAGGTGTCGTGCCCGGTGGTGGCGTGGGGCTGCTCCAGGCCGGCATCAACGCCTTCAAGAAGCTCGACCTGTCGGGCGACGAGGCGACCGGTGCGACGATCGTGCGCCGGGCGGTCGAGGAGCCGCTCAAGCAGATCGCGATCAACGCCGGCCTCGAGGGCGGCGTGGTGGCCGAGAAGGTCAAGACGCTCCAGACCAACCACGGGCTGGACGCCGCGACCGGCGAGTACGTCGACATGTTCAAGGCCGGGATCATCGACCCCGCCAAGGTCACCAGGTCCGCGCTGCAGAACGCTGCCTCCATTGCCGGTCTGTTCCTCACGACCGAGGTAGTGATCGCCGAGAAGCCGGAGAAGGAGAAGGCACCTGCCGCCCCCGGCGGCGGTGACATGGACTTCTGAGTCCGGTAGTCATAAGGGGCGGCCCCTGCGGGCCGCCCCTTCGGCATTCCCGGGCCGCCCGGTCAGCCCGGCACATTCCGCGGTAATGGCGTGGGCTCCACATTTGACGGCATTGAGGGGATCATCTGGGCATGAAGGTTCCTGCGGACCTCTCCGCCGACCGGCTCATCCGGGAGTATCTCGCCCGGGTGGCCGAAGCCGGCATGCACCTCCTGCCCATGGGCAGGCGAGGTGCGTTCGTGGAGGGGACCAGGCGCCGGATCGAGCGGGAGATCGGGCCGGATGGCATAAGGGATGCCGCACGCGTCAGGGACGTGCTCAGCCGGCTTGGCGACCCTGTGGATCTGGTCAGGGCCGAAAGTGCCCGGCTGGATGCCGGGCGGACCAAACGCCAGCCGGGAAATAAAGGCGTCGGCGAGGCTGACCCGGCCGGCGCCACGGCGCCCCTGGCCGTTCGCCCCATCAACTCCCGGTGGCGGCCGGGCACGCGCTGGCAGGCCTCCGCTGGCCAGGGCGACACCGGGCCGCAGAACCGGCCGGCCGGCCAGCGAGGCACGCCGGGGGAGGGGAAGCGCAAAGGTCGGCTGGGAGGGCTGCTGCTCGACAGGTCGGGCAGGCGGGGTGCCCAGCCGGGAGAGCAGCCACCACTGCAGGGCGGATCGTCCTCACCTGCTGCCACCGTCGGCCAGGCACCGGGCGGTCCGGCCGGTCAGGCACCAGGTACGGCCGGTCAGGCACCGGGCGGCGCGGCCGGTCAGGCACCGCGTGGCACAGCCGGCCAGCGGCCGGCCGGTCCGGCCGGCCCGGACCCTCGATGGTTCCCCTGGGCCTCGGACGATGCGGCTCCCCCGGCGTCTGATCGCACAGTTCCACTCCCGTCCGGTCGTGGGACGAACCAGGCACCTGGCGGGCAGGGAACCCAGACACCTGGCGGGATCAGTACCCGGGCGCTGGAGGGCGGTGGCACCGTGCACCCGCAACGGGAGCCTGCCAACTGGGTGAGGCCGTCAACTGCCGATGCCAGCCGGGCCGGGTCTGCCGCCGCGTCCGAGGGCGACACACCAGCCGGCGGGATTCCCCTGCCGCCCGGTGAGGTGTACACGGTGAGGGGCCTCATGGCTGCGCTAGCCAGCGGCGCGGCGCGGCTGGCCGTGTATACCGCCAGGCTGGCCCGCCAGTACCCACTGGAGAGCGCCGCGGTCACACTGCTCGCCATCGGCGGGCTCATCCTCCCCTTCCCGTACTGGCTGTTCGGCGGCCTGCTGGGTGGAATACTGGCGATCCGGTCGCGGATCTGGAATGCCCGGGACAAGTGGGTCGCGATCGTCGGGCCCGCGGTCGTGGTGCTGGTGGGTACGGTGCTGGCCGCTCTGATCACCGGCGGGCGGGGCCACGCGGTCACGGCGTACCCGCACGCGTTCCACCTCTACGGCGGCAACCTGCTCCGGCTCGGCAATGCGTTGTGCGCCGTATACCTGGCGCTGCAGGCGCGTCATGGGCCGCAGCGACGGTTGCCCCCCTGGCGGCGGTAGGCGTGACTACAGGCGACGGGGGGCGGGCGATGGATCAGACTTTCTTGCGATTACCGCTGATCACGGCCCAGGGTGGCTGCCGTCAGCCGCCCATGACCGATAATCTGGGGAACGCGTGCTCCGCGCGTGCCCGCCCGCTCCTACACCGCGTGAGGTATGTCCGTGCCCACTGGCAAGGTCAAGTGGTATGACGCCGACAAGGGGTTCGGCTTTCTCACCCGCGATGACGGCGGCGAGGTGTTTGTGCACTCATCCGCCCTCCCGGCCGGAGCGACGCTCCGTGCCGGGCAGCGGGTCGAGTTCGGCGTGGCAGAAGGCCGCCGGGGCGTCCAGGCGCTTCAGGTCCGCATCCTGGAGCCGCCGCCCACCGTGGCCAAGACCGGCCGCAAGAGCCCCGACGAGATGATCGTGATAGTCGAGGATCTCATCAAGCTGCTGGACGGGCTGTCGGCGTCCTACCGTCGCGGCCGTCACCCCGACGGGCGCGACGCCAGGAAGATCGCCGCCGTGCTGCGGGCGGTGGCCGACGACGTCGAGGCCTGATCGGCCACCCCGCCACCTCGTCACCGGCTGCGTCCCTGACCCGGCCGTTCCCCCGGCCACATGGATCACCGCACCAGCGGCGCTGCCAGGCTGCGCGCCGGGCCACGGTTCGTGGCCGGATCCGTGCTCCGGCCGCCGTGTCACCATCATCATGACCCAGGGCAGCTAACGGGCGGGCGCGGGGCCCGCTCCGGTACCGCTGACGGGCGGCCGGGGCGCCCGTCTCTGTGTCGCCGCCAGGACCCGCCGCCGCCGCTGCAGCACCAGCAGAATGAACGAGATGCCCAGCCCGGTGGCGGCCACGATCAGGCCGGCCACGCCGCTGGCCGTCAGCGACATGAGCAGCCCAGCCAGCCCGCCCGCAACCCAGGACAGCTGGTTCAGGGTCTCCGAGACGGCGAAGGCGGAGGTCCGGATCTCCTCGCCGACCTCCTGCTGGACGGTGGAGTCCAGCGCGAGCTTGCTGAGCACCTGCCCGAAGGCGGCGACGAGGGCGACCACCAGGGTGGCCCAGAGCCCGAAGAACACCGCGCACAGGGCCGTGATCACCGTGGAGGCCGCGAGCAGCCCGAACGTGATGAGCTGTGGCCGCCGGGCCCGCGTCGCCGATCCCAGCAGGCTGCCGAGGAGACCGCCTACCCCGGCTGCCGTGATCATCTCGGCGAGCGCGACCTTGTCGGGTACGCCGGGGAAGTGCTCGATCCGGAGCAGGAACGCGAGGAAGAACACCATGAATCCGGAGAATGCGCGCAAGGCGGCGTTGGCACGCATTGCCTCGCCGACGATCGGCCCGAGCTGGCGCCACGTCCGCCATCTCGCCCGGTTCGGCGCCGTCCTCGCGTCATCCCCATGGCCCCCAGCTGGAGCCGACCCGCGACCGGCGGGCTGTTGCTGCGGGTGAGGGGCCCTGGGCTGCCCGGCCTGCGGGTGGGCGGCCGACGGCTCACCGTTCATCGGGCGGGTGCTTGCCCCGGGGCCGGGCGCCCAGGTTCCTGCTCTCTGCTCCCCGGTCGCTGGCGGCACCGGGTCGGCCTCCTGGGGACGCGGCACGTCGACCCGGGCCGGCACCCGGAAGCTCAGGGCCGTCGCCGCCAGGTAGATCACCGTGCCCACCCGGAGCACCCACGCGGCGCCGTCCGACCCGCCCCCTGCGGCGAGAGCGATGCCGCTGGCGACGAGGACCGCCAGGGCGGAGGCGATCAGCGAGGCCAGTCCGATGCGGCCGTTGGCGGTCACCAGAGTGATCTCTCTGGGCAGCAGCCTCGGCGTCACCGCGCTGCGGGTCACCCCGTATGCCTTCTGGAGCACCAGCACGCCAAACGCGGCCGGCAGCAGGGTGACCGAGTCGTGGTAGAAAACGGCGCCCGCCATCCCCCAGCACAGCAGCCCGCGCGCCAGGAGCGTGCCCGCCAGGATGTAGCGCCGGCCGTCCTGGACCCGGTCCAGCAGCGGCCCCACGAGCGGCGCGAGCACAGCGAACGGTGCCATGGTGACGAGCAGGGCAAGCGCGACCTGACTGCGGGCCTGGCTAACCGAGACGCCGAAGAACAGCGTGCCCGCCAGCGCGACGGCCACAAAGGCATCGCCGACGCTGCCGGCCGCCGTCAGCTCGATGAGGCTGGACAGGCCGGTGCGCCCGGCCCCGGAGGCCCGCGTCAACCGCTGGACCACGCGGCCGGCGCCGCGGCTGGCGGATGCCCCCACCCTCGCGCCAGACTGGGCGGCGGACGTCACCCTCCGCGTTGCCCGCCTGGCTCTGAGCCGGCCGTCCGCCCATCCCATGGTTCCAAGTATTCTGCGCATTGGCGCGCGCTACGAATCGGCGGGCTTGCCCGGACGTTAGTGGCCCGGCAACAGCCAGAATGCTGGGGGATTTAACCCGGTCTGGGGCAAATCACGGTGCGAGCATGCGCCTGGATGGGGAAGAATTACTGAACGTGAGCCCACCTCGGACGCGGACCCGGGAACCGGATGAGGCCTGCGCGCAGGCCGTGGACCTGGCGCGCAGTGCCGCCGACGAGATGGCTGGGCCGTCGGCCGTCGGCGACTACCTGGGCGCGAGAGTGGACGGAGAGCGGCTCGTCACCCACCTTTTCTGCTGTCTCGACCCCGCCTACCACGGATGGCAGTGGTCGGTCACGGTGGCCCGGGCGTCGCGCTCCAAGACCGTCACCGTGAGCGAGAGCCTGCTGGTGCCCGGCCCGGACGCCATCCTGGCCCCAGAATGGGTCCCCTGGCGCGAGCGGCTGCGGCCGGGTGACCTGGGCGTGGGAGACATCCTGCCCGCACCCCCTGATGACGAGCGACTGGTGCCTGCCGCGACGCTCGAGGGAGACGACGGGATGAAGGACCTGACGGAGGTCCTGTCCGTGGTGGCCGACCTGGCGGAGGCGGCCATGGGCGGTCCCGCGTCGGCCGATCTGTCTCCGTGCCGGGCACGCGTATTGTCCGCGACCGGCCGCGACGAGGCCGCGCTGCGCTGGTACACCGGCGAGCACGGGCCGCGGAGCCCGCTCGCCCACGCGGCGCCGGGACTATGCCGTTCCTGCGGTTTTCTTGTCCGTCTGGGCGGCCCGCTCGGGCAGGTGTTCGGCGTGTGCGCCAACAGCTACGCGCCGGACGATGGCCGGGTGGTCTCGGTGGACCACGGGTGCGGCGCACACTCGGAGTCGCTGCTGCCGCCGGGCAGCAGCCCGCCCGCCGTTCCGGTGATCGATGAGCTCGGCTACGACCTGGTTGACGTGCCTGGCGTCTCGGTGGAGGAGACGGTCTTCGAGTCGTTCGAGCACGGCTGAGCTGCCTGACCGGCCGCTACCGCGCGGGTTTCCGCCCGCCGCTGCGCCTTTCGGGCGCGAGCGCGCTTGAAGTAGGGCACGTACCACAGCCCGAACAGCCCCATGCAGAGCCCGGCAACGCAGGTCCACACCCACCACTGCTCGTCGGCCGGGAGCTGCGGGCGCAGCACCAGGACCACCACCAGGGCGATCGCCCAGGCAATCGTGATGACCGCGGTCACCCGCTGGTCATTGGCCTCAAGTGGCGGCGGGGTCGGCCGCCTGCTTCCGGTCACGCGTCCAGGCTAGCCTGGTCGTCGGTGCGCCGGTTGACGAAATGTTTCGCCTCCGCGTACTGTTAGCAAGAGTAATGACCCAGGCTAATAAAGATGACACTACAACAACGGGCCGATATCGGCCTGGCCACCGCACTCCGGATCTCGGTGAGCCGTCTCGCACGGCGGCTCCGGGTCGAGCGGCTCGTGCCCGAACTGGCCGGGCCCGCGCTCTCCGACACCCAGCTGGCCGCCCTGGCGACGCTGGAGCGGCACGGCGCGATGACCCCAGGGGAGCTGGCCGAACACGAGAAGGTGCAGCCGCCTTCCATGACCCGCGTCATCGCCGCCCTGGTGGACTGGCAGCTCGTGTCTCGGGCACCGCATCCCACGGACCGGCGTCAGGTGATACTCACCGTGACCCCGGGCGGCCGGGACCTGGTGCAGAAGGTCCGCCGGCGCCGGGAAGCCTGGCTGGCGAGGCGGCTGGCGGAGCTGACCCCGGAGGAGCGGGCGACCTTGCGGGCCGCAGCGCCCATCCTGGAGAAGCTCAGCCAGTCCTGATCGGTCGGCCGCGACGTTTCCTGACCGGTGGTCCGCGGCGTTTCCTGATTGGCCGGCCGCGACGTTTTCCGGGCGGTGGTCTGCGGCGTTTCCTGACGGGCGGTCCGCGGCGTTTCCTGGCCGCCCGGCCACGGCGCCTCCGGAACAGCCGTCCCCGGCGTTCGTGGCTGCGTACCTTCGCATCGCTCGGGACCCGCAACTACCGGCTGTTCGTGACCGGACAGGTGGTCTCGAACACCGGCACCTGGATGCAGCGAGTGGCGCAGGACTGGCTCGTTCTCGAGCTGACCCACGGCAGCGGCACCGCCCTCGGCATCGTCACCGGGCTCCAGTTCCTGCCCCAGTTGCTGTTCAGCCTGTGGGGCGGGGTGATCGCCGACCGCTATCCCAAGCGCCGCATTCTGTTCGCCACCCAGGCCAGCATGGGCGCGCTGGCGCTCATGCTCGGCGTACTGGCCCTGACCGGTGCGGTGGCCGTCTGGCAGGTCTACCTGCTGGCTTTCGCGCTCGGCCTGGTCGCCGTCGTAGACAATCCCACCCGCCAGACGTTCGTCGCGGAGATGGTGGGCCGGACCGGGATGGCCAACGCCATAGCGCTGAACAGCGCCGCCTTCAACCTGGCCCGGATCGTCGGCCCGGCAGTGGCCGGCCTGGTCATCAGCACCGTCGGCACCCCGGCCGCGTTCCTGGTCAACGCCGCGTCCTTCGGCGCCGTCCTTGTCGGGCTCAAGCTGATGCGCCCCGCCGAGTTCCACCCGGTGGAGCGGGCGCCGAGGGCGCCCGGCCAGTTGCGGGAGGCACTGGCCTATGTCCGGGCCCGCCCGAACCTGTGGCTGACCCTGGCACTTGTTTTCTTCGTCGCCACGTTTGGCATGAATTTCCAGGTGACCACCGCGCTGATGTCCCGCGGCGTGTTCCACACCGGGGCGGGGGCGTTCGGGCTGGCCTCCACCATGTTCGCGGTGGGCGCGCTCGGCGGTGCGCTGCTGGCCGCCCGCCGGGCCCGGCCCGGCATGCGTCTGCTGCTCACCACCGCGTTCGCTTTCGGCGTGCTGGAGGTGGTGGCTGGGCTGATGCCGACGTTCTGGTCGTTCCTGGCCCTGCTGGTGCCGACCGGCCTGGCGCTGCTGATGTTCACCACCACCGCCAACTCGACCACCCAGCTCGGCACAACCTACGCCGTCCGCGGCCGGGTGATGGGCCTGTACATGCTGGTCTTCCTCGGCGGTGCCCCGCTCGGGTCGCCTCTGGTCGGCTGGGCGGCCGAGCAGTTCGGGGCGCGGATGAGCCTGATCGCCGGTGGCCTGATTTCTGTGCTGGCAGCCGTCGTGGCGGCGCTTCTGCTGGCCAGGGCGCGAGAGGTGCCGGTCCGCGGCTACCTCCGCCGCGACGCGGCCGCTGCCGCACCGCCGGACGCGCAGGCGGCCTGAGAACGGCGGCCACGCCGCCTGACCCGCAGGCAGCCTGAGCAACGGCGGCTGCGCCACCTGACCCGCAGGCAGCCTGAGCGCGGCGGCCGCGCCGCGTGAGGTCATCCGTGCCGCCGGGGAGACGTTCTCGCTCCGGCAGGATCATGATGCACATGATCGAGGAGTACGCGCCGCACAACGGCCGCGCGGACCTGCTGATCGAGCGGATCGACGGCACGGTGGGCGCCTGACTGTGGATAGCGGCGCGGCCGGGCCCGGACTGCTACGAATGGCCTATGAGGCTCTTCGTGGCGATCGCGCTCCCTGCCGGGGCAGCCGGCGAACTGGACAGCGCGGTGGCACCACTGCGGCTGGCCTGGCCGGAGCTCCGCTGGACCGGGCGGGACGCGTGGCATCTGACGCTCGCCTTTCTCGGCGAAGTGGACGAAGGGCTGACCGGGAAGCTTGGGGGTCGGCTCGAACGTGCCGCCGCGAGGCACGCCCGCCTCTCGCTGTCACTCGGCGGCGCCGGAGCCTTCCCCACGGCCGGCCGGGCCCGGGTGCTGTGGACCGGTGTGCAGGGCGACCGGCGCGGCCTGACACGGCTGGCGCAGTCGGTCGCCGCCGGCGCGACCCGTGCGGGCGTGCCCCCCGCCCAGGAGGGCAGGCGGTACCAGCCGCACCTGACCCTCGCGCGGTGCCGGGCGCCCGCCGATGTGCGGACTTTGGTGGCGACGCTGGCGGACTTCGCCGGCACGGGCTGGACCGCCGGCGAGATCTACCTGATTCGCAGCCGCCTGCAGCAGCAGCCCCGCTACGAAACCCTCGGCGCCTGGCCGCTGCTTGCGCCCGCCTCGAGCCAGCCCGCCTGAGCGCCAGATGCATTGCCGTTGCTGAGCTGCCCCGCCGAGCCGCCTGGCCGCGGCGGGGCAGGCTGAGCGCGCCCGGCTGAGCTGGCCTGGCTGAGCGCGCCCGGCTGAGCTGGCCTGGCTGAGCGCGCCCGGCTGAGCTGGCCTGGCTGGGCGGGCCAGTAAGCTGCCAGCTGTGAACCGCACCGCGCGCTGGCTGCTCCCTACCGTGCTCGCGCTGCTGGTGCTGGGTGTGCTCGTCGGGGCCGCGCTGCACTGACTCAGCCGTGGTGCCCTGACCCAGCCGTGGTGTCTGACCCAGCCGTGCTGCCCTCCCAGAGGGCGCGGTCGGCGGGCCGTTAGAGGCGCTCGATCAGGTAGTCGATGCAGGCGGTCAGCGCCTCCACGTCGGCCGGGTCCACCGACGGGAACATGCCGATGCGCAACTGGTTGCGCCCTAGCGTGCGGTACGGCTCGGTGTCCACGATGCCGTTCGCCCGCAGGGCCGCCGCGACCGCGGCGGCGTCAACCGTGTCGGCGAAGTCGATCGTGCCGACCACCTGTGACCGTATGCCCGGGTCGGCCACGAACGGCGCCGCGTACGGCGACTTCTCGGCCCAGGTGTACAGGCGAGAGGACGAGTCAGCCGTCCGGGCCGTCGTCCAGTCCAGGCCCCCCTCGCCGAGCATCCATTCCACCTGCTCGGCGAGCAGGAACAGGGTCGCGACCGACGGGGTGTTGTAGGTCTGCAGCTTCGCCGAGTTGTCGATGGCGAGCGGCAGCGAGAGGAAGCCGGGAACATAACGGCCGCTGTCCGCGATCTCGGCGGCCCGCGCCAGCGCCGCAGGCGACATCAGCGCGATCCACAGGCCGCCGTCGGACCCGAAGCATTTCTGCGGCGCGAAGTAGTAGACGTCGGTCTCGCCGATGTCAACCGGCAGTCCGCCCGCCCCGCTGGTGGCGTCCACGACGACCAGCGCGCCCGGGTCGGCCCCGGGCACCCGGCGGACCGGCATGGCGACGCCGGTGGAGGTCTCGTTGTGGGTGAGCGCGTAGGTGTCCACGCCCGGCTCCGCCCGCGGCTGAGGATGGCTGCCCGGCGGCGATTCGATCACAGCCGGGGCGGCCAGCCAGGGCGCGCCCCCGATCACCTTCGCGAACTTCGACGAGAATTCGCCAAACGAAAGGTGCAGGGATCTCTCGCTGACCAGGCCGAATGCCGCAATGTCCCAGAACGCGGTCGTGCCGCCGTTGCCCAGCACCACCTGGTAGCCGTCGGGCAGGGCGAACAGTTCGGCGAGACCCTCGCGCACCCGCCGGACCAGCGAGCGGACCGGGGCCTGGCGGTGGGAGTTACCCAGGTAGGTGGCGCCGGAGGCGGCGAGCGCGGCCACCTGCTCGGGGCGCACCTTGGACGGGCCGCTGGCGAACCTCCCGTCGGCGGGCTTGAGTTCTGCCGGGATGGCGATGAAATCCGTCACGCCATTCACCCTAGCCGTGACTCTCAGCTGACCAGTCGGCCAAGCCGCGGTGGCCGGCCATGCGGCGTGTCCGGGCCGTACCGTCCACCGTCGGCGCCGCAGGGCGCCTTGGCCGCCGCGTGCGGCCCGAGCCCGGCGCCCCAGTCGTGATCATGGGATTGCTCGCTCTAACAGTACTAATCCCATGATCACGAAGGAGCCCGACGTAATCCGAGTGACGGATGTGACTGTTGGATCCGGTGGGAGGGTGATGAGGACGGCCAGTGGTGCGGGCCGGAGTCAGGCATGGTCCAGGACGGCCGCGGCGCCCTCGACGTCCCGGACGGGGCGCGGTGCCGGGCCCACGTACCGGGCGCTCGGCCTGACCAGCCGCCCGGTTTGCTTCTGCTCCAGGATGTGCGCGGCCCAGCCGGCGGTCCGTGCGCAGGTGAACATGGACGCGAACATGGGCGAGGGGACCTCGGCGAAGTCCAGGACGATGGCCGCCCAGTACTCCACGTTCGTGGCCAGGACCCGGTCCGGCCTGCGGGCGTGCAGCTCGGCCAGGGCCGCTTCCTCCAGCGCCGCGGCGACCTCGTAGCGGGGCGCGCCGAGTTCCTTGGCGGTCCGGCGCAGCACGCGGGCGCGGGGGTCTTCGGCACGGTAGACCCGGTGCCCGAATCCCATCAGCCGCTCGCCGCGATCGAGCACGGCCTTGACATAAGCTGTCGCGTCGCCGGTCCGCTCGACCTCCTCGATCATGTGCAGCACCCGGGCAGGGGCGCCGCCGTGCAGCGGCCCGGACATGGCGCCCACCGCCCCGGACATGGCAGCGGCCACGTCGGCGCCGGTCGACGCGATGACGCGGGCGGTGAACGTGGAGGCGTTCATGCCGTGCTCGGCCGCCGAGGTCCAGTAGGCGTCCACCGCCCTGACGTGCCGTGGGTCCGGGTCGCCGCGCCAGCGGATCATGAACCGCTCGACGATGTTGTCTGACTCGTTCACCCGCTCCTGCGATATGACCGGCAGGCCAGGTCCCCGGGCCGCCTGGGCCACGAAGGACAGCGCCAGCACCGAAGCGTTGGCCAAGTCGTCGCGGGCCTGCTGGTCGCTGATGTCGAGGAGCGGCCGCATGCCCCACGCGGGTGCGAGCATCGCGAGCGAGCTCTGCACGTCTACCCGGATGTCACCGGAGTGCACGGTTATCGGGTACGGCTCGGCCGGGGCCAGGCCCGGCGTGAAGGCGTTGTCCACCAACAGGCCCCATACGCGGCCGAAGGTGACGTGGCCGACGAGATCCTCGATATCCACGCCGCGGTAGCGAAGAGAGCCCCCTTCCCGGTCGGGCTCGGCGATCCCCGTCTCGAATGCCACGACGCCTTCGAGTCCCGGCCTGAACTCGGACATTCTGCGCCTCCTTGCGTCTCCTCGTGAGTGACGTGACCCGGTTCGGGTCGCTTCCGGCGGCCGTGACGGCAGGTGTCGCGCGCACCGCAGCCTGATCAATTCAACCGCGCGTGGAGTGCCGTCCGGTAGCGCTGGGGGACGTGATAACCGCCACCAGGTGCTCCCGGCTCGCCGGCGCGGCCGCGGCTGTGTGAGGATCAGTACCCGTGAAGGCCGACGATCATCCGCCCGCGGCGGGCCAGCCAGCCGGGCGAGAGCGCCCGGGCCTGGGCGAATCGGCCCCGCCGCAGGGCCCGGGCCTGGGTGAACCGGCCCCGCCGCAGGGCCCGGCCCTAGGTGAACCGGCCCCCCAAGTGGGCCCGGGCCTGGACGAAGCCATGCTCGCTTCGGATCCTGTGGTGCAGTTCACGGGCTGGCTAGCCGAGGCGGAAGCGGCTGGCTTGCCGGAGCCCAACGCGATGGTGCTGTCCACCGTGACGGGCTCCGGGCGGCCGCGCGCGCGGTCGGTGCTGCTCAAGAGCCACGGGCAAGACGGCTTCACCTTCTATACCAACCGCACGTCCGCCAAGGTCCAGGACCTGTCGGGCAATCCTTGGGCATGCCTGCTATTCCCCTGGTACGCGCTGCGACGCCAGGTCATCATCCAGGGCGCGGTCTCGCCGCTGTCCGAGCGGGAAAGCGAGCCATATTTCCGTTCCCGCCCGCACGGCTCCCAGCTCGGGGCGTGGGCAAGCAGGCAGTCGTCGGTGATCGGATCCCGTGCCGTGCTCGACGACCGTTATGCGCGGCTCGAGCAGCGGTGGCCGGCGGGCACAGTGGTGCCCATGCCCAGCTTCTGGGGCGGCTACCGGCTCAGGCATGACGTCGTCGAGTTCTGGCAAGGGCGCACCAACCGGCTACATGACCGGCTGCGTTACCGCCGCCAGGGATCACACTGGATCGTCGAGCGCCTCGCTCCCTGACCAAAGATCTCGCGGATCTCCAGCCTGCTCGCGGCGGCATAGATCCACGAGACACGCCCTTCCCGTCGCGGTCGCGATTGCGTAACAGTCGCAAGCGCATAACATCGGCTGCGAAGGGAGTAGCGGTGACCGCGCACGGGCTGATCGACACCACGGAGATGTATCTGCGGACCATCTTCGAGTGTGAGGAGGAGGGCATCGTCCCGCTCCGTGCCCGGATCGCCGAGCGCCTGGGGCAGAGCGGGCCGACCGTCAGCCAGACCGTGGCGCGGATGGAACGCGATGACCTGGTGCGGCTGGAGGGCGACCGCCAGCTTGTGCTGACCGAATCCGGCCGCGCGCTTGCGACCCGGGTCATGCGCAAGCACCGGCTGGCCGAGTGCCTGCTGGTAGGCGTGATCGGCCTGCCCTGGGAAGAGGTCCATGTCGAGGCGTGCCGCTGGGAGCACGTGATCTCCGAGCAGGTCGAGCGCCGGCTGGTGGAATTGCTCGACTATCCGGTGTGCTGCCCGCACGGGAACGTCATCCCCGGGCTCGGCGAGCTGGGGGTGCCCGCCGACGCCGCCGACCGGGCGGTGGCGGCTGGCCGGGAGTCCGTCGAGCCGATGGACCAGGCGGCGACCAGCCGCGCGGGCCCGGCCGTGGTCCGGCGGATCAGCGAACAAGTCCAAAGCGACGCCGACTTGATGCTTAAACTCCGGCGCAGCGGGATACAACCCGGACGCGAGGTCACGCTCGCAACTACCGACGACGGCGTGCGGGTGACAAGTGAGGGCAGAGCCGGCAGCATCACGGCGGACTTGCCCCGCCGGGTTGCCGCGCACGTGTTCGTCGACGCTAACTGACCGGCGCGGTGCGCCGGGAGCCCGCCCTGGCCGGGAGATCGCCCGGTGAGGCGCCGGGAGAAAAGCGGTCTCGCCGCGTTCCTGCCCGCCGACACCGTCCTCGGGCAGATCGAGGCGGCGGTGCTGGTCACCGACCCGCTCGGCAACCTGCTGTACGCGAACGGCTGCGCGGTTGAGCTGTTCGGCTTCCCGGATCGGGCCGAGCGACTCGTCGGCCGGCCCATCGTCTCGCTCGGTTTCGACGAGGGGGATCTCGGCAAGACGGCCGACCTGGTCCGGCAGGTGCTTAACGGCGGTGCCTGGGACGGCACCTTCACCAGCGTGCGTTCCGACGGGTCGCGGGTCTTCGTCCGGGCGCAGGCCGTGCCGCTGAGCCGGTCCCCCGGCGCGATCGACGGGATCGTGATCATCGCCCACCGGGCCGCCAGGCGCGTCAGCCTGCGCGAGCGGGACCGGATCGGGCTGCTGGAGCGGATCGGGGAGCGGCTGGCCCGCTCCCTCGAGCTCGACGTCACCTTGCGGCACGTGGCCGAGACGCTGGTCCCCCAGTTCGCGGATCACTGCTTCATCGACCTGTTTCACGGCGACAAGCTGATCCGCCGGGCACAGATCAACGCCCAGGGCTGGACGCCGCCGCCGGGCAGCTGGGCCCGGGTAGGCGAGCAGATCGTGTTCCCGGACGGCCATTTCTGCCAGCAGGCGATGGCCCTCCGGGACGCGGTGGTGGTCGGGGACCTGCGCGACGGGCATTACCCCGCGCCACACGCGGAGAGCCTGCGCGCCAGCGAGGAGGTCGGGCTCGTCTCGGTCATCGCCGCCCCACTGTGCGCACGCGGCGAGCTGCTCGGTGTGATGAGCCTGGGGCTATCCCGGCTCACGGGCTCCGGGGAGCGCCACTATGACGCCGGCGACCGTGGTTTCATGGCGGCGATCGCCGACCGCGTGGCCATCGCCATCGACAACGCGATGCTGTTCGAGGAGGAACGCCGCACCGCACTGGCATTCCAGACCAGCCTGCTCCCGCAGCGGCTGCCCACCCTGGACGGCCTCGACGTCGCCTGGCGATACGTGCCCGCCAAGCCGCTGGAGACCCACGGCCAGGGGATCCAGACCCAGGTCGGCGGCGACTGGTACGACCTGATCCCGCTGTCGGCGGGCCGGGTCGGCATCGTCATCGGCGACGTGGAAGGCCGCGGCGCCCGGGCGGCCGCGGTCATGGGCCAGCTGCGGGCTGCGCTGCGCGCCTTCGCCCAGGACGACATACCGCCCGCGGAGATGCTGCGCAAGCTCGATGACTGGTGCCGGACGCTGGGGACGACCACGCCGGACTCGCCTGACCAGCTGGATCCGCCCACGGTGAGCTGCACCTACCTGGTCTATGACGCGTGGTCCCGCACGCTGTCGTTCGCCAACGCGGGGCATGACGCGCCCTTGCTCATCACCGACGGTGAGGTGGGTGAGCTGGAGATCGAGCACAAGGGAGTCCTGCTGGGGGTGCGCGGCAAAGGCATACCGGGCCTGCCTACCTACCGGGAGGAGACGCGCCAGCTTCCACCTGGGGCCACCCTGGTGTTCTACACCGACGGCCTCACAGACCGGCGGCAGCGCCTCGACGGCACCGGTCACTACTCCGAGACGGAGGCGGTGGAGATGCTCCGCCGCTCGGTCTGCGCGGTCGCGGGGGCCGGTGTCGAGGCGATCGCCCAGGCGGCGGAGGAGGCGGTGCCGGGAGACATCGACGACGACATGGCCATCGTCGTGGTGCGGACCTCGCGGAACGACCTCGCTTCGTGGGAGTGGTCGTTCCCGGCCGAGGCGATCAGGGTCTCCGAGGCGCGCCGCCAGGCGCGGGCGGCCCTGGCGCGCTGGGGCGTGCCCGCCAAGCAGGCCGAACTCATCTGCCTGCTTGTCTCGGAGGTGGTCACCAACGTCGTCCTGCACACGGCGCTGCCGGTCCGGCGGCCGCGCCGGACCACGCTGGAGCCGGCTGGCGCCGCCCTCGCGGCGGGCCGGCCGCAGCGCGCGTGGGCGGGGAGGTTGCGCGAGGAGGTCCCGCCGCCGCCCGCCAAGCAGTTCACGCTGCGGCTGCGCCGCGGCGCCGCGGCGGTATGGGTCGAGGTCTTCGACGCCGATCTGCGCATGCCGCGGATCCGCAGCGCGGAGGAGACCGACGAGGGCGGCCGGGGGCTGTATCTGGTGGATCAGATCGCCAGCCGCTGGGGCACGCGGCCGACCAAGAAGGGCAAGGTGGTCTGGTTCGAGATGCCGATCAGGACCCGTCCAGCCGTCGGCTGAGCCAGTTGCACGCCAGCCACCAGCCTGCCGGCACCACCGGGTCGCCGCCCGGCTCATTGGCGGGCCCGCTCAGCCACCTCCCTGGGTGGAGTACACCCAGAGCGCCAGCACGCCCACGATGAACACCGCCATGACGATCAGCCAGGTCCGGCCGCTGGTGGTGCCCATGCCCAGACGGCGGCGCAACTTGGACCAGCCGAACGCCACCAGCAGCGCCAGGAACACCAGCAGGATCAACCCTGCGGCCATAGCATCCTCCTGGCTCACTGGCGGCCCCCGCCGCGACGGGGCTTCTGTAACGAGCATAGGTCGGCCACGGTGCGGGGTCAGTCCCTGGCCCGCCGGGTAATGGTGCCGCCTGAGGTAGCGGACTGCCACGGTATGTCGTTGTGTGGCATGGGCCCGAAGGTTAACCCGGCGGTAACATCAGGATGACTGAGCAGATCAAGGGGCGGTTCGCCCCCAGCGCGCGGAGGGCGTCGTGGCGGAGGCATTCATCGTCGGAGCGGTCCGTACCCCCGTGGGCAGGCGCAACGGCGGCCTGTCGGGCATCAACCCGGTGGACCTGGCGGCACACGCACTCACCGAGCTGATGGCCCGCACCGGCGCCGACCCCGGTGCGGTCGAGGACGTGATCATGGGTTGCGTCTCCCAGATCGGCCCGCAGTCGCTGGACATCGCCCGTCAGGCTTGGCTGTCCGCCGGGCTGCCCGAGCACGTGCCGGGCGTCACCGTCGACCGGCAGTGCGGGTCCTCTCAGCAGGCCGTGCACTTCGCGGCGCAGGCGGTGCTGTCGGGCACCCAGGACCTGGTCGTCGCGGCGGGCGTGGAGAGCATGAGCGTGGTCCCGATGGGGTCGTCGATCATGATGGCGGCCGAGAAGGGGATGCCGCTGCCGTTCGGGCAAGGCTGGAAGGACCGGTACGGGGACCAGGAGATCTCCCAGTTCCGCGGCGCGCAGCTGGTCTGTGAGAAGTGGGGGATCAGCCGGGACCAGCTGGAGGAGTTCGCGCTGGGAAGCCACCGGCGCGCGGTGCGGGCGATCGACGAGGGCCGGTTCGAGCGGGAGATCACCCCGGTGAACGGGGTGAGCGTGGACGAGGGGCCGCGCCGCGACACGTCGCTGGAGAAGATGGCCGGGCTGGCGCCGCTGCGCGAGGGCTGGGAGATCACGGCGGCGACGTCGTCCCAGATCTCCGACGGCGCTGCCGCGGTGCTGGTCGCCTCCGAGGCGGCGGTTCAGCGGCATGGGCTCACCCCGCGGGCCCGGATCGCCGCGCTGGCGGTCACCGGCGGCGACCCGGTGTTCATGCTCACCGCGCCGATCCCCGCCACCGAGCAGGTACTTGCCAAAGCGGGCCTGCTGGTCGGTGACGTCGACGTCTTCGAGGTCAACGAGGCGTTCGCGCCGGTGCTCATCGCCTGGTCGGGGGACACCGGGGCGCCGCCGGAGAAGACGAATCCCAACGGCGGCGCCATCGCGCTGGGCCATCCCCTTGGCGCGACGGGTGCCGTGCTGATGACCAAGCTGGTGCATGAGCTTGAGCGCACAGGTGGCCGGTTCGGACTGCAGACGATGTGCGAGGGCGGCGGCCAGGCAAACGCGACCGTGATCGAGCGGTTCGGGTAGGCCGGGCGTTCCCGGCCGGCGAGACCGGGCCAGGATTTGCAAACCTCCAACTTAAATGTTAAGTTTTCTTGTATAAAACCTTAATAAGCCTTGATCTATGGATCCAGGAAACTTTGGAGGTGAACCGCAGTGCTGCTTACCTCGTTCGACCCCTTCACGCAGGAGTTCGACCGGTTCGCACGGCGGGTGTTCGGCACCACCAACGGTGGCGCCGTGACCAGGCGGTCCGTCATCCCGATGGACAGCATCCGGCGCAAGGATGAGGTGGAGCTCCGCTTCGACCTGCCCGGCATCGACCCCGAGTCCATCGAGGTCACCGTCGACCGCGGCGTGCTCACCGTCAGCGCGAGCCGCGCCGAGGAGTACGCCGAGACCGAGCGCCCGTACCGGCGTGAGCGGATGATGGGTACCTTCACCCGCCGGGTCTATCTGTCGGACTCGCTCGACTCTGAGAAGATCGACGCCGCGTACACCAACGGTGTGCTCACCGTGCGGCTGCCGCTGCTGGAGAAGGCGCAGCCCCGTAAGGTTGAGATCCACACCGGCCAGAAGGAGATTGCTGCCTGAGGGCGGTAACAGACCGCGGGCCCGGTGGGAGCCTCACCGGGCCCGCGACCGCATCCCCGGGCTTTCGGAGTTCTGGAGTGAACCGTGCCTCCGCTGCCCATCGACGACGAGAACCTGCCCCTGTTCACGGTCGGGCAGGTCTCAGTCATGCTCGAGGTCCAGCAGGCGTTCCTGCGGCGCCTCGACCAGTTGGACGTGGTCAGGCCGTCCCGGTCCGATGGCGGCCAGCGCCGGTACACGCGGCGTGAGATCACGGTGGTCCAGTACGTTGTCCGGCTCGCGGACGAGGGCATGAGCCTGGCCGGCATCCGCCGCATCCTTGAGCTGGAGGCGCGGGTCAGGGACCTGGAGCAGGAATGCGCAGCGCTGCTGGCGCAGCTGCGCCAGTACCGGGAGAGCCAGTAGGCGACCGGGTTTGCGGCCGTGTGGGGTGGCTCGTGCTCTCGCGCTCTTGTGCCGTGCCACGCGGGTCTGCCAGCCAGGCCAGCTTGAGCAGCCCGCCATCTCGATCTACTGCCTCGCCCGTCCGGTACGATGTCGGGGCGTGCCCCAGGCCCGGCAAGGCGGAATGAGCCGGAGACGCGCGGGTGTAGTTCAATGGCAGAACGTCAGCTTCCCAAGCTGATAGTGCGGGT